>ONVJ01000110.1 GCA_900321265.1 uncultured Eubacteriales bacterium | reverse complement strand
GGTACTGTCTCGCGACCTCTGCCGCCCATGTCCATGCGTTCAAAGGGGCATTTGCCGGAAGTGCAGCGGTCGCCCTTAAGGAAGAGCTTCGTGCCTTCTCTGCGGCACTGCTTGCAATCAGGACCTGTGTATCTTGCCATAATTAGATTCCTCCATAGAGATTGTCATTAGACGCGACGGCGCTTGGGCGGTCTGCATCCGTTGTGCGGGACGGGAGTAACGTCTCTGATGAGTGTTACGTGAAGTCCGACTGTGTCAAGCGCACGGATAGCCGACTCACGGCCCTGACCGGGGCCTCTCACATAGACCTCTACCGACTTGAGCCCGTGCTCCATGGCAGCCTTGGCGGCAGTTTCGGAAGCCTGGGAGGCGGCGAAAGGAGTGGATTTTCTTGAACCCTTGAAGCCGAGCTCGCCGGCGGAGGCCCAGGAAATGACGTTGCCTTCGTTATCGGTAACGGTTACGATGGTATTGTTGAAGGTGGCGCGGATATGAACCTGCCCGTAGGGTATGTTCTTGCGTTCGCGGCGCTTTTTGATGACCTTCTTAGCAGCAACTTTAGCCATAATGCTTTTTTATGCTCCTTTCTTCTTGTTGGCGATCGTCTTGACCGGACCTTTGCGGGTTCTGGCGTTGGTCTTGGTCCTCTGACCTCTAACCGGCAGACCCTTTCTGTGTCTTATGCCGCGGTAGCAGTTGATCTCAACAAGCCTCTTGATATTGAGGTTCACGTCGCGGCGGAGATCACCTTCGACCACGTAGTTATTCTCAATCACGTCACGGAGCTTTGCGACCTCGTCCTCGGTAAGATCCTTGGCGCGGGTATCCGGATTGATGCCGGTCTTGGCAAGAATGTCGTTCGAGCTTTTGCGTCCTATACCGTAGATGTAGGTAAGGGCGATTTCAATACGCTTTGCGTTGGGAATATCAACACCAGCTATACGAGCCATTCTGTTTTTCCTTTCTTCTTAAAACACTGTGAATACTGCGGTCAGCCCTGGCGCTGTTTGTGCTTGGGATTCTCGCAGATGACCATTACACGGCCGTGTCTCTTTATGATCTTGCATTTTTCGCAGATCTTCTTTACGGATGGCTTGACTTTCATTTCAACCATTCCTTTCTGATTAATTATAAGTCGCGGTTATTTGGTTCGCCAGGTTATACGGCCTTTTGTCAGATCGTAGATCGAGACCTCGACCTTGACATGGTCACCGGGCAGGATTCTGATGTAATTCAGGCGAAGCTTTCCTGAAATATGAGCGGTCACTATATGGCCGTTCGGAAGCTGGACCTTGAACACGGTGTTGGGCAGAGCCTCGATCACCGTTCCTTCAAATTCGACAACATCGTCTTTAGGCAGAGTAATCACCCCATTCTTTAAACGTCGAGCGCGGTCAGGATCACCGGACCGTCTTCGGTAAGAGCGACCGAATTCTCGTAATGAGCTGACAGCAAACCGTCGGCGGTCTTGACCGTCCATCCGTCGTCCAGCTCGTATACCTCCGGCCTCCCCATGTTGATCATCGGTTCTATGGCAAGCGTCATGCCGACCTGAAGTCTGACCCCGCGTCCGGGAGTTCCGTAATTCGGTACCTCGGGATCCTCGTGGAGTTCTCTTCCGACTCCGTGGCCGATGTATCTGCGCACCACGCTGAAGCCGTCGGATTCGGCTCTGGTCTGGATCGCGCTGCCGATATCGCCGATCCTTCCGCCCTCTTTGAAGGCGGAGACGCCGGCCTCGAAGCTTTCCTTTGCCGCCCTGATGAGGCGGGCGGCGTCATCCGAGATCCTTCCGACCGCGACCGTCCTGGCCATGTCGCCGGTAAAGCCGTGATAGAATGCACCGAGGTCGAGCTTTACGATATCGCCTTCATGCAATATCCTGCTCCTTGAGGGAATGCCGTGGATGACCTCGTCGTTGATGCTGATGCATGCCGATCCGGGAAATCCTCCGTATCCGAGGAATGTGGGGCGGGCGCCGTTTCTTTCGATACGGTGTCTGACGATCCTGTCGAGCTCCCATGTCGAGATGCCCTCCCGGACCGCTTCCACAGCGGCAGCCATGGCTTCCGCGGTGATCCTGCCCGCCTTCTTCATTTCCTCTATCTGAAGTCTGTTCTTCAGCGGGATCATTTCTTCACTGCGCACTCAAGCGCCTTCTTCACCAGCGCGGTCGTGTCTTCGACACGCTCCTGCCCTTCGACTTCGACGAGGATCCCTTCGTTCCGGTAGAACTCGATGAGAGGCTCTGTCTCTTCGTGGTAGGTCTTGAGACGCGCCAGTACGGTTTCCGGCCTGTCGTCCCTGCGTATAAAAAGCTCTCTGCCGCATTTGTCGCAGATGCCTTCCTTCGCGGGCGGCAGGTAGTCGATGTGATATGACGCTCCGCATTCGCATACGCGCCTTCCCGACATCCGCCTGACGATACGCTCGTCGGAGACGTTTATCGAGAGCACCGCGTCGATCTTAATGCCGAATTCCTTCAGCGCGACCGCCTGAGCGGTCGAACGGGGGAATCCGTCAAGGATGAATCCCTTCCTGCATTCCTCCGACCCGAGGTACTCTTTCACGATCCCGATCACCGTCGCGTCGGGAACAAGAGCTCCCGACTCGACGTATGACCTGGCTTCGAGACCGAGCGGGGTCCCTGCCTTCATGGCGTTGCGAAGTATCTGACCGGTCGAGATCGCCGGGATGCCCTCGCGCTCTGAAATGAGTTCCGCCTGTGTGCCCTTGCCGGCACCCGGCGCGCCCATCAGTATCAGATTCATGATTTGAACCTCACCTGAGCGGTCATCAGCCGAAGATGCCCTTCGTCTGAGACTTGCCGTAGCTGCGCAGAGCGAGCTGAGCCTCAAGGTCTCTGACGACCTCAAGAATGACACCGACAACGATCAGCAGAGAGTTTCCGCCGAACGCGATGCCGTTGAAGGTCGTGCTGGCAGGGTTTATCAGATGATTGATGATCGTGACGAGCATCGGAAGCCCTGCGACGATGCAGAGGAATACCGCTCCGATCAGGGTGATCCTGTTGAGTATCTTCTTGATATACTGGATGGTGGGACGTCCGGAACGGATCCCGGGGATCGAACCGCCGTTCTTCTGTATATTGTTGGATACTTCGACCGGATCGAAGGAAATCATGATGTAGAAGTAGGCGAAAACCACAATAAGGGCCAGATAAATAATGAAATACAGCCAGGTATTGTAGTTGAAGTATTTCTCCATGAACTTGCTGAATCCGCTGTTCGGGAAGAAGGCGCCGATCGTCGCGGGGATCGAAGCGATCGTGCTCGCGAAGATTATAGGCATAACGCCCGACATGTTCAGCTTGATCGGGAGATTCGATGACTGTCCGCCGTACATCTTGCGTCCTACGACTCTCTTGGCGTAGAGGATCGGGATGCGTCTCTCAGACTCGGTGAACCATACGATGAAGATGATCATCGCAAGGGTGATGGCGAGAGAAAGGACCGCAAGGGGTATTCCCCACCATCTGAAGCCGTCGGTCTTGTTGTAGACCATCGATCCGACGCTGTTGGCAAGCGTGGGAACGCGGGAAATTATATTGGCAAAGAGTATCATCGATACTCCGTTGCCTATACCGTGCTCGTTGACTCTCTCGGCCAGCCACATGATAATCGCGGCGCCGGCGCAGTAGCATCCGATGAGGACGAATTTGCCGAACCAGGTGATGTCGGAAACGAGCATATTGTAGTTTTCCATAAGCTTCATGTAACCGTAGGCAGTCACGATGGCGAGAACCACGGTCACATATCTGGTTATGGCGGTTATCTTCTTTCTACCCTCCTCGCCGTCCTTGGAAAGGGCCTGAAGGGCCGGGATGGCAACGGTCAGAAGCTGGATAACGATCGATGCGGTGATGTAGGGCGATACCGAGAGAGCAAAGAGGGTCGAGTTACCGAACGCGCCTCCGGAGAGGAAGTCCATATACTCGAGGATCGAGCCTCTCGCATAGCTGTTGAAGTAGGTAAGAGCGTCGTTGGAGATGTAGGGCAGCGGGATCGATGCGCCAAGTCTGTAGATCAGCATTATGAGCGCCGTGAAGAGGATCTTCGAACGGAGCTCAGCCGTCTTCCAGGCATTTCTAAAGGTCGCAAACATCGTTATACCTCCTCGGTAGTTCCGCCTGCTGCCTCAATCTTTTCCTTCGCGGCCGAAGAGAATTTCGACGCCTTGACGTTGAGTTTCTTCTTGAGTTCGCCGTTTCCGAGGACCTTGAGTCCGTCATAGGGCTTGCGGATGACGCGAGCGGCGAGAAGGGTGTCGAGATCCACCGTCGATCCGTCGTCGAAGCGGTTGAGGTCCTCAACGTTGACAGTCGCGTAAACGGTGGCGAATCTGGAGTTGCCAAATCCCCTCTTGGGAAGCTGTCTGTAGATCGGGAACTGGCCGCCCTCAAAGCCGGGCCTTACTCCGCCGCCCGATCTCGCATTCTGTCCCTTGTGTCCCTTGCCGGCGGTCTTTCCGTTGCCGGATCCGATGCCTCTTCCCTTGCGGAAGGAAGCCTTCACAGAACCTTCGGCGGGGCGAAGATCGTTGAGTTTCATCATGCGTTCTCCTTTCCGTTTCCGTCGCAATCCTCGACCTTAACAAGGTGGGAAAGGATCTTGATCTTGCCGTTCAGCACCGGTCCCTCGGCATGGATGACCGAGTCGCCGATCTTGCGAAGGCCGAGAGAATCGGCGGTCGCCTTCTGATTCGGCTTGCAGGTGATAAGGGATCTGATAAGCGTAACCTTCTTCATTTCCTTACGCCTCCCTTTACGTCGTCGACCTCTATCCCGCGGACCTTCGCGACCTCTTCGATCGTTCTGAGTTCCTTAAGGCCTTCCATCGTGGCCTTGACAACGTTGACGGGGTTATTCGATCTGAGGCACTTCGCTCTGATATTGCTGATACCGGCGGCCTCGAGGACCATTCTGACCTTCGAACCGGCGATGATACCGGTACCGGGGGCGGCGGGCTTGAGCAGGACCTTGCCGGCTCCGAAGACGCCTATGACCTGATGGGGAATGGTCGTATCCTTGATCGAAACGGTAACGAGATTTTTCTTCGCGTCTTCGATTCCCTTGCGGATCGCTTCGGGAACCTCGATCGCCTTTCCGAGTCCTACGCCCACGCGGCCGTGTCCGTCGCCTACCACCATAAGAGCGGCGAAGCGGGAAACGCGTCCACCTTTAACGGTCTTGGAAACACGGTTCAGTGCAACGAGGCTTTCGGTAAATTCCTTTTCCTCGACGTTGTTGTTTCTGAATGCCATTTTAATGCTCCTTGAAATGTTCAAATAACAGTTTGAACAGTGTACAAACCGGAACTGCCCCGGAGGGTCAGAACTTCAGGCCGCCCTCGCGGGCACCCTCAGCCAGTTCCGATACACGTCCGTGATAAAGATAGCCGCCGCGGTCGAATACGACTTCGGTGATACCCTTTTCGATTGCTTTCTCGGCGATAAGCTTTCCGACTTTTCTCGCGGCCTCTTTGTTGCCGCCCTCGCCGAATTCTTTTCCGTAGGAAGAAGCCGAAACAAGAGTGATTCCCTTGACATCGTCGATGATCTGCGCGCTGATGTTGTTGGTCGAGCGGTATACGCAGAGTCTGGGACGCTCGGAGGTTCCCGAGATCTTTCCTCTGACCCTGATATGTCTCTTAAGCCGCGCAGCGTTCTTGTTCTTCTTTGATACCATATCCTTTCACTCCTCTCCGCTTACTTCTTGGCCGTCTTGCCGGCCTTGCGGCGAATGACTTCGCCGGCGTATCTGATACCCTTGCCGTGATAGGGCTCGGGCGGTCTCTTTCCGCGGATGACCGCGGCGATCTGACCGACCTGCTGTTTGTCGGCGCCCTTGACGGTGATGGTGATCGGGGAAGCCTTCTCGGCCACCTCAAAGGTGATGCCTTCGGGCTGCTCGATCGTGAGGGCCGCCTGGGGATTACCGTTTACCAGAGAATGTCCGAGGAAAAGAAGCAGCTTCTTGTTCTGAACAGTGGCTCTGTAGCCGGTCCCGTAGATCTCGAGGACCTTGGAATAGCCTTCGGATACTCCGACGACCATGTTGTTGATGAGGGTTCTGGAGAGTCCGTGAAGGCTCTTATCCTCTTTCTCGTCGGTGGGTCTTTCGACTGTCACGACGGGACCGTCGACCTTGACGGTCATCCTGGGGCTGATCTTCTCGGTGAGAGTTCCGAGCTTTCCCTTGACCGTCACGAGGTTGGACTCGTCAACGGTAAGCGTGACTCCGGCGGGGAGAGTGATGGGTTTTCTGCCTATTCTTGACATTTTCTCTTCTCCTCCCCGTTACCATACGAAGGCAAGGACTTCGCCGCCGACCTTTTCTCTTCTGGCCTGCTTGTCGGTCATTATGCCCTTGGACGTTGAAACGATCGCGATGCCGAGTCCGTTCATGACTCTGGGCATCTCGTCGCAGCCGGCGTAGATGCGGAGACCGGGCTTGGATACCCTGCGGATCCCGCGGATGACCTGCTGCTTCTTGCCGACATATTTCAGGGTGATCCTGATGATGCCCTGCTTTCCGTCGTCTATGACCTCGTAACCGGTGATGTAGCCTTCGGTGGCGAGAATGTCGGCGATTGATTTCTTCATGTTCGATGCCGGGATGTCCACGGTGGCGTGCTTGGCGCCCGAGGCGTTTCTGATCCTTGTGAGCATATCGGCAATAACATCAGACATTTGCATTGTGTTTTTCCTCCATATGCAAGTTAATATAATTCTTGCTGCCGTTCGCGGACGGCAACATATCGGCGGTTAAACCGGGCCGCAGCTTAGTTTCCTTCCGATATTCGGGGTACTTCGGTATTGATCCGGCCGCTTCCCGTCAGGGAAGCTTTGCCGGAAAAGTTCACCAGGAGGCCTTTCTTACGCCCGGGATCTCGCCCTTGTAGGCAAGATTTCTGAAGCAGATGCGGCAGATGCCGTATTTGCGGAGATAGGCGTGCGGACGGCCGCAGATCTTGCAGCGGTTGTATGCTCTGGTCGAGTATTTCGCCGGGGCCTGCTGCTTGAGAATCATTGCTTTCTTTGCCATTTCTAACTTTGCCTCCCTTATTTTGCGAACGGGGCGCCGAGCGCGAGGAGAAGCTCGCGGGCTTCTTCATCGGTGTTGGCGGTGGTTACCAGACAGATGTCCATTCCGCGGATCTTGTCGACCTTGTCGTAGTCGATCTCGGGGAATATCAGCTGCTCCTTCAGGCCGAGGGCGTAGTTGCCGCGGCCGTCGAAGGCGTTGGGATTGATCCCCTTGAAGTCGCGGACTCTGGGGAGCGCGAAGTTGAAGAGCTTGTCGACGAATTCATACATCCTGTCGCCGCGGAGAGTGACCTTGGCGCCGATCTTCATGCCTTCCCTGACCTTGAAGTTCGCGACCGATTTCCTCGCGGTGGTCGGAACGCCCTTCTGTCCGGTGATGAGGCTGAGATCGCCGATGATGTTGTCGATGACCTTGGCATTGTCCCTGGCCTCGGAAGAGCCGACGTTGATGACGACCTTGTCGAGCTTCGGGATCTGCATAACGCTCTTATAGTTGAATTTCTGCATAAGGGCGGGAGCGATTTCCGACTTGTATTTGTCCTTGAGTCTTGCCATTGCTATCTCTCTCTTCCCCTTTCTCAGAATTCTTTGCCGCATTTTGCGCAAACGCGGACCTTCTTGCCGTCCTCTTTGACGACGGTCTTGACTCTTACGCCCTTTTCGCACTTGGGGCAGTAGAGAGCGACCTTGCAGGCGTAGATAGCGCCTTCGGTGTCGATGATCCCTCCCTGCTCGCCCTGTCTGCGGGGCTTTACATGCTTTTTGACCCTGTTCACGCCCTCAACGATGACCTTGTCCTCCTTCGGGGAGACGGCGATCACCTTGTGGGTGAGAAGCTTTCCGTTCTTGTCCTTCTTTTCCTCATACTTTCCGGTGAGAAGCACAACGGTATCGTCTTTTTTGATATTCATCGTTTATCTCCTTCCGTCAAAGTACTTCGGGGGCGAGGGAGAGTATCTTGAGATACTGCTTCTCGCGGAGTTCTCTTGCCACAGGCCCGAAGATACGGGTCCCGCGGGGGGTCTGGTCTTCCTTGATGATGACGGCGGCGTTCTCGTCGAATCTGATGTAGGATCCGTCGGGACGCTTGACTCCGTGCACGGTCCTGACGACGACGGCCTTGACGACCTCGCCCTTCTTGACCATGCCGCCGGGAGCCGCCTTCTTGACCGAGCAGACGATAACGTCTCCGACCGAGGCGTATCTGCGGCCGGTGCCGCCGAGGACTCTTATGCAGAGCAGTTCCTTGGCGCCGGTGTTGTCGGCGACCTTCAGTCTTGATTCCTGCTGTACCATTTGTCTTCCTCCCTGCCGATCATTTCGCCTTTTCGATGATCCTGACGACGCGCCATCTCTTTGTCTTCGAGAGAGGTCTGGTCTCCATGATCTCTACCTTGTCGCCGATCCCGCAGGAGTTATCGGCATCGTGAGCGTGAACCTTGAGGGTTCTCTTAACT
>ONVJ01000121.1 GCA_900321265.1 uncultured Eubacteriales bacterium | reverse complement strand
TCATGCCCGGCGTCTGAAATGAAGCTTTTCTGTCGGGTGTCGTTCTCCTCCAGCGGCCTGACTATCCTTCTCGCGATGAAGATGGATATCACGAAGAGTATGACGAGGGCCGCCGAGCCGAAGATCAGCATCTGCCGGATCAGCGTCCTCTGGCTCAGGTCGTTTATCGTTTCGTCGATCATCGCGACCAGGGTGTATCCGTCGCGTTCGTCGACGATATAGTATCTGCTTTCGAAACTGCCCTCACTTCTTCCGCCCGCGAGTATCTTTGACGCGGCGGCCGTCAGCGATTCGTCGGACAGCGCCCCGCGGCTCTCGTTGCTGATCTCAAGTATCTCGCCTGTCTCTGAAAAGGCGACCGAATAGAAGGTCGAGAGACGGAAGGCGCTGTCGGTCCTTCTGTCGCGGCCGGGCTTGTCATCCGGCTTTTTACCGTCGGGCGGAGGTCCGTCCCTGCCTTCGACATAGGCTCCGGGCTCAGGCTCTGCCGGATCGGTCTTAGGGCCGCCGATGACGTAGCTGTCGACATATGTCCTCAGCATCTCGGCGTTTCTTCTCCTGAGCGCGACTCTGTTTGAAATGACTATGACGGTAAGGGTTACCGCAAGCAGGATGAAGAGGGAAGAGACGATCGCAAAGACGATCCTTCTTTTGGTCTTACCGAACATCCGCCTGCCTCAGTTCATATCCTATGCCGCGTAGCGCTTTGATCTCGCACTTCGATCCGACAAAGGAGAGTTTTTTTCTGGCGAAGGACATATATACCTCCACATTGTTGTACTCGGTCTCGGAGTCGTATCCCCAGACCTTGAGGGCGATCTGCTCCCGGCTGAGGATGCGGCCCCGGTTTGCCATGAGGTATTCGAGAATGCGAAGCTCTTTTTCCCCAACCCTGACGCTCTTTCCGCTGTCGCAGAAGAGAATCGCCTGCTTGATGTCGAGCGAGATGTCGCCGTATGTCAGTCTGCCGTCGGAAAAGGGCATGCCTCTTCTGACGAGCGCCCTGATTCGGGCAAGCAGCTCGCGGGTCATGAAGGGCTTCGTGAGATAGTCGTCGGCTCCGCTGTCAAGTCCATCGACCTTGTCGTCGAGCTCCGACTTCGCGGTCAGCATCAGTATCGGCGTCGTCACGCCGGCCTCGCGGACTCTTTTGGCAACTCTGAAGCCGTCGAGTCCGGGCATCATCACGTCGAGCACTATCACGTCGTAGATCCCGCTCTCGGCGGCGTATGCGGCGTCCTCTCCGTTCTCAAATGAGTCTACGTCGTAGCCTTCCTGCTTCAGCAGTTCGCAGAGCGTGCGGTTCATTCTTTTTTCGTCTTCGGCAAGCAGAAGTTTCATCCTGGTCTCCGTTTCGCCGCGTTTTTGCGGTACCCGTCGGGATTTGTGCTGACGTCTGCAGCGGCCCCGGGTGAGGGGACTGCCATGATCAGGCGGCCTTCCCGGGTGCTGCATGAGTCGATCTTTAGATCAATTATAATGCCGAAGATTGAAGCTGAATTGAAACAGCGTGGTACGATCCGGCGTTTCGGATAAGGAAGGCTGTTGCTTGGATCAAATACAGACTGCCAGCCAAAAGAATGACATAACGGCCTGGCCTGCGGCACCAAGGTTTTGATGTAGGATGGGAAGCCGAATCAGATTCGTTCCGCGGTGATCTCTGTGCGGAAGAGAGTCCGAGGCGTCTTTTCGACCGCGCTTACGATAATCTGGCCCCAGCCGGCCTCGGCGGTGTATGGCGGCTTCGGCGGAAAATCGACGCCGTCGACCTCGAAGGCGTGTCCGTCGCCTCCGACAGCCTCGATCCTTACACCCGAGGGCGAGCTGACTTTTAAAATTGCTCTGCCGCGGACGTTTTCGATAATGATCCGGTCGCCGTCGATCTTCGGCTCGGTCTGGCAGTGAAAATGCAGTTTTTTCACCGACGACGGATCGAGCGAGACTATCTCGTCCTCGACAGTAAGCCTGCGGTCGGGATGCGAGTATGTCATCCTGCGTATGACGGATGAGCAGGTATGGCTGTATGCCGGCGTCAGATCCCCGGCCAGAGAACATCCGTCTTCGTCCTCGGTGTGGGAGATCAGGTATCCCATCCGGTATTCATCCGAAAGAAATACCGATGATGACCGCGGCTCCCGGCCGCCGTCGGGACGTTTTGTACCGCCGTCATATCTTATGTCGGACTTCCACTCTCCGAACATGTTTTTGTCGGGCGCCTCGACTGTGATGCAGTTGTGCGCCGAGGTCCTGACGAGGTACTGGCGCCGGTGGGAGGTCCCGTATGAGTCGTAGACTCCCGAGTCGGTAAGCAGCGGCGCTCCGCAGTAAAACTGGAAGCATCCGGTGTCGAGATGGTCGTGATTAGATCCCCAGAATTCGCCGATCTTGAGAAAGACGTGTGTGTCTCCCGAGCGGAAGACGGTCTCGCAGGCGGGAGATCCGAAATATTTCGCGGGAGGAAGAGCAGGAGAGGCGGTTTCAGGGCACCTTCTGTCAAAGATAAGCAGGCTTACCGCCGACAGGCAGCCCTCACCCCATGATCCTTCTTTGTAGTAGTCCATCCCGAAGTGATCGGGAAGCAGGAAGCGTCGGTCGTATCCCTCCCGCCAGAGTCTCAAAAAATCCTTCCTGCCGGTCATGGCCCAGGCAAAGAAGAAGGGAACGGCAAAGGGGGCTTTAATGTTGTAATCGGCCTTGGTCTCGTTGAAATCGTCTCCGAGGCGGAGAGCCTCGCCGTCCGGCCTTGTCATGTATATGAGCCAGTCGGCGGTCTTCTCAAGGGAGCCGAAGATACGGCCGTCCGAGAAAGCTTCGAACAGGAGCTCGGACCAGACCAGCCATGTCCAGCGGTAGCTGCCGTATGAGGGGCCCTGGCAGTGAGCGCCCTCCCCGAGATATGCGGCGACCTCTCCGATATATTCCGAAAAGATCCTGCCGGCGCAGAAGCCGTATATGTCAGGCCTTTCGTCGTATACCGCGATCGAAAATGCAAGCAGATCTCGAAGCAGTTGAGCCTCGGTGCCGTGTCCGGTGAGCGCCGCCTGCTTTTCGGGGGGATAGCCCATCTCGAAATAAGCCGCAGCGATCTCTTCGCAGCGTTCGATCCATCTGAGCTTTGTCTCTGAAGAAATATAGCGCCAGCACCAGTCGTAGACTTCGGAGCAGACGAATATCAGATGTCCTCCCCATCTGGCGCCCATGTTGCCTCCTGTGACCTCGAAAGAGGAAAGCAGGATCTCCAGAGTTTCGATCGCGGCATCGGCGTCGGTCTTCTTTCCCGAAAGCAGCGCTCTGAAAGCGAGGGCCTCGACCGCGAGGTATTCCTTGAGGTTGTAGCTGCCGTATTCGGGAGTGGCTCCCCTGCCGGTGACGGGGCAGACGCAGAGCTCTTTCATGACCGAAAGCGCGTCAGCGTTTTCGGGGCGGGAGAGATTTTCTCTGATCCGCGGCAGATCCTTCTCCGTAAGCATGAGCCTGGGGTGGACGGGCGGCGGAGTCAGGGCAGGGAATGGATAGGGTGAAGAGAGCATTTCGTTTCCTTTCATTCTTGGCCGGGTTAACAATATTTTATCATAATCCGAACCCGGTGTCAATCAAAAACGATCAGATGCGGAATGGACAGATCAACCTGAATCCCGGGCTTCGTCTTCCCTGAAAGCGGCAGGAAGCAGTGATCCCC
>ONVJ01000185.1 GCA_900321265.1 uncultured Eubacteriales bacterium | reverse complement strand
TTGTCGCAAACGAAACCTGTTTCCCGGGGTATGATTTTCGTCCCGACGGCGACATCATTCTAACTAAAGCAGGGAAAAAAGCCGACTGATTTTCAGTCTTTCCGGGCTGTTTAACCGTTTCAGATTAAACAGCCCGGTTTTTATATGTCACGCCGCCTGTCCCGTAGAGCCGAAGACTTATGTGCAGGTGTCGCTGTCAAGCGGCGCGAAGGCGGCGGGCAGAGTCAGCGGGCCGGTCTTCCGGCTTCCCGTCCGGGAGGCGCTTCCGGGTCGGGGGGTCTTCTGCCCGGCCGATAAAAAAACTGTTGCATTTATTATTGATAACTGATATAATATTGCCTGGTAACTGCGGTACGTAAGTGCACCCGGCTTTTTCTCCGTCCCGTCTCCGGCTCAGGCGCCGGCGCCCGGGGCGGTTTCGCGCTTTTTTCCGGTGTGCGTCATAGGCCCGTTCCGGAATTTATTCAGAAAAGGATTTTTGTACGGAATGAACAACGAAAAGCTCATCGAACTCCGCTCGATCTCCAAATCCTTCGGAGGCGAAAAGGTCCTGAGATCGATCGATCTCGACATCCACAGGAAGGAATTCGTCACCCTGCTCGGCCCCTCGGGCTGCGGAAAGACGACCACCCTCCGGATCATCGCCGGGTTCGAGACCCCCGACGAGGGAGACGTCATCTTTGAGGGTAAGCGGATCAACGACCTGCCCCCCTACAAAAGAAAGGTCAACACCGTCTTCCAGCGCTACGCCCTATTCCCGCATCTCAACGTCTACGAGAACATCGCCTTCGGTCTCAGACTGGCAAAGCGCCCCGACCCCGAGATCAAGGAGCGCGTCACCGAGATGCTCACCCTCGTGAACATGAAGGGCTTTGAGAAACGCGAGGTGACCAGCCTCTCGGGCGGTCAGCAGCAGCGCGTCGCCATCGCCCGCGCCCTCATCAACAAGCCCGACGTCCTGCTCCTCGACGAGCCGCTCGGCGCCCTCGATCTCAAGCTCCGCAAGGACATGCAGGTCGAACTTAAGCGTATGCAGCGTCAGACCGGGATCACCTTCATCTACGTTACGCACGACCAGGAGGAGGCCCTCTCGATGTCCGACACCGTCGTCGTCATGGCGAACGGCGAGATACAGCAGATCGGCACCCCCGAAAAGATATACAACGAACCGGTAAACGCCTTCGTCGCCGACTTCATCGGCGAGAGCAACATAGTCAACGGCACGATGATCGAGGACTACAAGGTCTCCTTCGCGGGCCAGACCTTCGCGTGCGAGGACGCCGGATTCGCTCCCAACGAGCCGGTCGACGTCGTCGTCCGCCCCGAGGACATCGACATCGTCCCGGTAGGCGAATCGATGCTCACCGGCGAGGTTACCAGCGCCACCTTCAAGGGCGACTACTACGAGATCATCGCCGACATCGACAATTTCAAGTGGATGATCGAGACGACCGACAGCTTCAAGGTCGGTCAGACGATCGGAATCTCGATCGACCCCTATGAGATCCAGGTCATGAAGAAGTCGGAATTCTCGGGCATGTTCGGCGACTATTCCACCTTCAGCGACGAGATGGAGCATCTTTCGGATCCCGAACCGGAGGAAGAGGAATGACCGGGGCGTCAAAGGCGCGCAGAAACGGCCGCTCGCTGGCCGCCGCTCCGCATATGGTCTGGGCGGTGCTCTTCATCGTCGCCCCGCTGATCTTCGTCGCCGTCTTCTCCTTCACCTCGGCCGACGGCGGGTTCACCTTCCGCAACTTCGCCGATCTTGCCGAGTACAAAGAGGCATTTATCAGGTCGGCGAGCTATTCGCTGATCGCCACCGTGATCTGCCTCCTCATCGGCTATCCCCTGGCATACGGCATCAGCGGCTGCTCCCCGAAGGTCCAGCGCATCCTCATCATGATGGTCATGCTCCCGATGTGGATCAACTTCCTTATCCGCACATACGCCATCATGAAGATCCTTGAGGACACAGGCCTCATCAACTCGCTGCTGCAGCTCGTCTTCGGAGAGGATTTTGAGCTCCACATGATCAACACCCCCGGCGCCGTCATCGCCGGAATGGTCTACGACTACCTTCCCTATATGGTGCTGCCGGTCTACACCGTCCTCTCGAAGCTCGATCCGAAGCTGAACGAGGCCGCCGCCGATCTTGGCTGCAACCGCACGGAGATCCTTTTCAAAGTGACGCTGCCGCTCTCGGTATCCGGAATAGTATCCGGGATAACGATGGTCTTCGTTCCCTCGATATCCACCTTCTACATCTCGCAGAAACTTGGCGGCGGACAGTACCTCATGATCGGCGACGCCATCGAGACCTCCTTCTCGAACACCTCCACATATAACATCGGCGCGGCGATGTCGCTCGTGCTGATGATCATCGTCCTGCTCTCGACTGCGGTCATGAACCGCTTCGACCGCAGCGGAGAGGAAGGAGGGATGATGATATGAAAGAGAGACGCAGAGCCGGCGCCGGTTCGGTGATTTTCACCGTTATCGTCTATCTTCTTCTCTATCTCCCCATCCTGGTGATGATCCTCTACTCCTTCAACTCCTCGAAGAGCATGACGAACTTCACCGGATTCTCGCTCCGCTGGTACGCCGAGCTCTTCTCGAGCGGAAAGGCCTTCGAGGCGCTTCGCTACTCGCTCGTCATCGCGCTGCTCTCTGCGCTGGCGGCAACTCTGATCGGCACGCTGGCGGCCTACGGCATCTTCTATATGCGCTCAAAGACGCTGAAGAGGGCCGTACAGGGCGTCACAAACATCCCCATGATGAACCCCGATATCGTGACGGGCATTTCGATGCTTCTTCTGTTCGCCTTCATCCAGGTGATCTTCGGCATGCAGAAATCGCTGCTCGGCTTCGGGACGCTCCTTATCGCGCACATCACCTTCAATATTCCCTACGTCATCCTCTCGGTGCTCCCCAAGCTGAAGCAGACCGACCGCAGCCTCACCGAGGCGGCCCTCGACCTCGGCTGCACGCCCGCCCAGTCCTTCTTCAGGATCGAGCTTCCCTCGATCCTCCCGGGCATCATCTCGGGCGCGCTCATGGCCTTCACCCTGTCGCTTGACGATTTCGTCATATCCAATTTCACGATCGGGAACTCCTTCCAGACCCTGCCGATCCTCATCTACTCGATGACGAAGCGCGAGGTCAAGCCCGACATGAACGCCCTCTGCTCGATCGTCTTCGTCGTCATCTTCGTCCTGCTGCTCGTCTCCAACCTCATCGGAGGAGACGGCGAAAAGAAGACCGCGAAGGCGGAAAAGCGGTCGGGAAAAGCCTCCTTCGTCGCAGCCGTTGTCGCAGTCGCGGCGGTTATAGGGGCTTCTGTCATTTTGCTGCTCGTCGGAAAGCCTCCGGTGGAAAAGACCCTCAACGTCTACAACTGGGGAGAGTATATCTCCGACGGATCTGAGGATTCCCTGGACGTGATCGAGGCCTTCGAGGACTGGTATTATGAGGAATACGGCGAAAAGGTCAGGGTTAACTATACCACCTACGCCTCGAACGAGGACCTCTACAACAAGCTGTCGAGCGGCGCCGCCGACTACGACGTCATAATCCCCTCGGATTATATGATCGCGAAGCTCGCCGACGAGGGGATGCTTGAAAAGCTTGACTTCTCGCTGATCCCCAACTACGCAAACATCCTTGACGACTTCAAGGGGCTTTATTACGACCCGGATAGCGAGTATTCGGTCCCCTACACGTACGGCGTCATAGGGATCATCTACAACACCGGGAAGGTCGACGAAGCCGACGTTACCGGCTGGGAGCTCATGAGCAACCCGAAATACTCGGGCAAGCTCCTCCAGATAAACAACCCTCGCGACGCCTTCGGGATAGCCATGTACGAGCTTGATCTCGACGTCAACACGAAGGACGCCGCCGACTGGGAGAAAGCCTTCGATCTTCTCGCGAAGCAGAAGCCGCTCGTTCAGTCGTACGTAATGGACGAGATCTACAACAAGATGGAGAGCGGAGAGGCCTATGTCTCGGCATATTACGCAGGCGACTACCTCTTCATGTACGAGAACAACGAGGACCTCGGCTTCTATCAGCCCGACTCGACCAACTTCTTCATCGACGCCATGTGCATCCCGAAGAACGCCGCCAGAGACGAGGCGACCTACGAACTCGCCAACATCTTCATCAACTTCATGCTGTCGGAGGAACCCGCAGTCGCAAACGCCGAGATGATCTGCTACGCATCTCCCAACAGGCTGGTCATCGAGAACGAAGAGTATATCGAATACATGACCGGGATCAAGGAAGACGCTATGGAGATCCTCTACCCCGAAGGTCTGGATTTCAAGGAAAGCTACGAAAAGTTCGCCTACAGACTTCTCGACACCGAGACGAACGGGACGATGAACTCGCTCTGGAGCAGGCTGAAGATATCCTCCGACGAGGAGGGCTTCGAGTCGACCAACATCGTCGCGCTCGTCATTCTCGCAGCCGGCGTCGCGCTCTGGATCGTCCTTGCGGTGAGAAAGAAAAAACGCGCCGCCTATTACTGAGCCGCGCAGGGATACGAATATCAGGACTAAGGTAAGATTATTATGAAACTCGTAGCAGTAAGCGACACCTTTATGAAGGAGCGCTACTACCGCGACGCAGTCGCGGAACATCCGGGATTCACCCTGACGCATACCGTATCCTTCGGCGTGGAGGACAAGGCGCTGATGCGCAAGACGGCATACAGGATCGAGAGGGGCGGCCCCGAGGCCGTTCCCGCTCCCGAGGAATTCTATGCCCTGGCGCCCGAAGCCGAGGCCGTCATGGTGCATCTCTGCCCGGTCACGAGGCGCTTCATCGCCTCCGCCCCTAACCTGAAGCTCATCATGGTCAACCGCGGCGGTACCGAGAACATCGACATCGAAGCCGCGACCGAATACGGCATACCCGTCCTCTCGAACCCCGCACACAACGCGAACGGCGTCACCGAGCTGACGGTCGGACTGATGCTCGCCGAGAGCAGGAACATCGTCCGTTCGAACAACGCGATGAAGGCGGGCGGCTGGCGCGAGGACTACCCGGGCACCGGACACGAATACGAGCTGCGCGGACTCAAAGTCGGC
>ONVJ01000105.1 GCA_900321265.1 uncultured Eubacteriales bacterium | reverse complement strand
TTTATATTTTTAAGAAAATATGATATAATAATTAATCAGTTTGTAAAAGGCAACAATTATTCTATTCAAAGAGGCGGCAAAAATGGATCCGAACAGCAAAAAGGTTACTAAAGAAGATAAAAAGGATTATGCGATAGAGACTCTGTGCGTCCAGGCGGGATACTCTCCCGCTTCGGGCGAACCGAGGATCCTTCCGATATATCAGAGCACGACATACAAATACGACTCGACCGACGACGTCGGCGCGCTCTTCGATCTGACCAAGGAAGGCCATATGTACAGCCGCATCTCGAATCCGACTGTCGCCGCGGTCGAAGCGAAGATCGCCGCTCTTGAGGGCGGGACAGGGGCGCTCTGCTGCTCAAGCGGCATGTCGGCGGTTCTTATCTCGGTCCTCAACATCACTTCCGCCGGCCAGAATATACTTGCGTCACAGTCGATATACGGCGGATCGGTGAATCTCTTAGGCGTGACTCTTTCGAGATTCGGCATCGAGACAAGATTTTTTTCTCAGGATATGACCGACGATGAGATCCTGTCGATGGCGGATGAAAACACAAGGCTCATTTTCGGCGAGACTCTCTCAAACCCCAATCTCGACGTATTCGATATCGAACGCTTTGCCTCGCTCGCCCACGGCATCGGCGTCCCGCTGATCGTCGACAATACCTTCCCGACACCGGTAAACTGCCGGCCTTTCGAATTCGGAGCCGATATCGTCGTCCATTCGACCACAAAATACATGGACGGACACGCGGCGGTCCTGGGTGGGGCGATAGTCGACGGAGGAGTCTTCGACTGGAGTTGCGGCCGCTATCCCGAGCTTACCGAGCCCGACGAGTCTTACCACGGGATCGCCTATGTTTCTGCTTTCGGAAATTCTATGGCCTATATCGTCAAAGCCAGAGTACAGCTGATGCGCGACTTCGGCGCGATCATGCAGGCGACTTCCGCATTTCTGCTCAATCTCGGCCTTGAGACGCTCTGCCTGAGAGTCGAGAGGCACTGCGCGAACGCTCTCAAGGTAGCATCCTTCCTTGAACAGCATGAAAAGGTCGAAAAGGTAAGCGCGCCTGCGCTCCCCTCCGACCCGCGTCACGCGCTTGCCGAAAAATATATGCCGAAAGGTACCTGCGGGGTCATTTCCTTCACGGTAAAGGGAGGAAGGGAAGGAGCCGTAAGGTTCATGGATTCGCTGAAGCTCGCCTCGATAGTCGTTCACGTCGCCGACGCAAGGACCTGCGTCCTCAATCCTGCGGGCACGACTCACCGCCAGCTCACCGACGAGCAGCTCGCGGCCGCGAATATTCCCGCCGGGCTGGTAAGGCTTTCGGTAGGAATCGAGAACGCCGACGATATCATCGCCGACCTTTCTGCGGCGCTTGAAAAGGTCTGACGAAATCATTCCCTGATCGGCAAATACCGCCGATAATTTATCATATTCCTTAGTTCCGGCTCCGGCTTTTTTGCCGGGCGGCCGGAGATATAAACGGAGACAGCAATGCCTATCAAGATACCAAATCTTCTCCCTGCCACCCAGATCCTCCTTGACGAGAACATCTTCGTCATGACAGAGACCAGGGCCATAACGCAGGATATACGTCCTCTGCACATCCTGATGCTCAATCTGATGCCTCAGAAGATAGTGACCGAGACCCAGATCGCGAGGCTTATCGGGAACACGCCGCTTCAGGTCGAGCTTGAGCTCCTTCAGACCGCGACGCACAAATCAACACATACATCGGCCGATCACATGATCGCCTTCTACAAGACCTTTGAAGAGATCAAGCACCGGAAATTTGACGGAATGATCATTACCGGAGCTCCCGTCGAGCAGATGGAGTTCGAAGAGGTCGAATACTGGGATGAACTCTGCGAGATCATGGAGTGGTCGAAGACACATGTCACCTCGACATTCAATATCTGCTGGGGCGCCCAGGCCGGTCTTTACTATCACTACGGGATAAATAAGGTCCCGCTTGAAAAGAAACTCTTCGGAGTTTTCAGGCACAGGGTTGACCACAAAGGATCGATCCTTTTCCGGGGCTTCGACGACGAGTTCTGGGTACCGCATTCAAGGCATACCGGTGTCAGGACAGAAGACATCGAGGCCTGCCCTGAGCTCAAGATCATTTCCACCTCCGACAGAGCCGGAGTCTTCGTCTGCATGACCGACAAGGGCAGGCAGATCTTCGTGACCGGCCATTCTGAATACGACGGCGATACCCTTGCAAGAGAATATTTCAGAGATCTTAACGCCGGACTGCCGATAGATATCCCCGAGAATTATTTCCCGGGAGACGATCCCACAGCCACTCCCGTGGTGAGATGGAGGAGCTGCGCTAACCTGCTCTATTCCAACTGGCTCAACTACTTCGTCTACCAGACGACGCCTTACGATATCGAAGAAATCAGGTGATCTGCCAAAGTGACGACCGAAATCAGAGGCGCGTCGATACTTGACGTCCGGGACGGGACACTGCGTCCCGGAACGCTTGAGATCGATGACGGCATAATCTCGGAGATCCTTCCTGCAGGGAGAAAAAGACGCGGTGTCGATACCGTCATTGACGCGGCCGGGGCTGTGCTGATCCCCGGACTTGTCGACGTCCACACTCACGGACGCTGCGGCTTCGACTTCGGCTCGGCTGATGAATCCGGCCTTGGCGTCATGGCTCGCTCATACGCGCGTGACGGGATCACGTCGGTGATGCCGACGCTTGCTTCCGACAGCCTCGATGCTCTCTCTGCCGCAGCAGAAAGAATAAAGAACTTTTCCCGCTCCGCCGGCGTCAATGGACCTTTTTCGGTCTTTGAAGGCATTCATCTTGAAGGCAGATATATCGATCTCGCTCGCAGGGGAGCTCACAACCCCGACTTTATAGTTCCTCCAGACAGCACTGAGCTGACAGAATTCGCCGGCGTCGCCGGCCTTCCTCTCCATATCACCGCCGCTCTCGAGCGGGAAGGGGGAGAGAAATTTGCAGAGACAGCCATTTCTCTCGGAGCGACGCTGGGACTCGGTCACACTTCTGCGAACTATCAGGAAGCTGTAAGCTTCAAAGAGAGATTCGGCGTATCCTTTACCCACCTCTACAACTGCATGCCTCCCGTCCATCACCGTGACGGAGGAACCGTCCTTGCCGCCTTTGACACCGGCGCATACTGCGAGCTCATCTGCGACGGACATCACGTCTGTCCCGAGATGGTAAGGTTCACATACAGGCAGACAGGATCAGAGAAACTGGTACTGATATCCGATTCGATGGCCGCGACATGTCTCTCCGACGGGGAGTATATGATAGCCGGCAGCGCTGCGGTCGTAAAGGACGGAGTCGCCAGGACTCTTTCGGGAGCTCTTGCCGGAAGCACTCTTTCGCTTCCCGACGCGGTCGGAAATCTCGCATCCTTCTGCGACATCCCGGTGACCGAGGCGGTCAGATGCGCGACGCTTAACCCCGCGCTCGAGGTCGGGATCGAAGACAGATGCGGTCTTATCGAAGAGGGGAGAAGAGCCGACCTCTGCCTCTGCCGGCCAGACGACACCTCCGGGCGACGCAGGCTGAATATCGAACGCGTCTTTATCGGGGGCTCGCAGGTTGCATTATAAAACACATCTTCTGTTCACCTCAGATATTACCCTACACAAGCTTGTGAAGAAAACTTATGGCAATGAATAATAATATTCAAAATACCCCGACTGTTTCCGCTGCCGTGACTCCGGATCCCGCGCTGATCAGGCGCAGGGCCGGGCTCCTTCTCAAAAGGAAGGATGCCAGGATCCCGCTGGCGGTATCCCTGCTTGCGGTCCTCGCCGCCTTCTTTCTCGGCAATTATATCCCCGCTGCAGTCGCCGAATTCCTGATATATGACGTGCATGCTTTTGAAATCAAAAACGAAGCAGTCGCGGATCTGACAGTCGATTGCCTTTCCCTCTTTTTTGGGATTCTGCTCTCTCTGCCGCTCATAGCCGGATACCGCCGCGAGGTGGCCGGAGTATCTGTCGAAGGATATGCCGACATGAGACTGCTTTTTTCCTCATTTTCCTCGCCTAAACGGTTTTTCAGCGATCTTTTCCGTTCCTTCATCTCTTATTTGCCGGTCATCTCCGCCGCGGCGATCTATTATATAATCGCCTTTGCGGTGACTCTGACCGATCCATTGAAGGAATTTCCGTCGGCTCTTTATCTGGCTGTTATCCTCCTTCTTCTGCCGCTGTATGTTTTTTTGTATATAACAGACAGACATTATCTTTGGATCATATCGGAATCGGCAAAGACCGGTCTGCCTCCGAAATTCCGAATGCCCGCCGGGCTATACTTCAGGCTACTTATCAGATCTGTCGCGGGATATCTGTTTTCAATCCTTACGCTCGGTATCCTTTACTTTATACATTTCGGACCGCTGTTCGCGCTAGAGCGAGCCGAGTCCGCAAGACTCTTTTTGAACTCCGCTCAGACGGAGGATAACAAATACAACCTCACGGGAGACTTCATCTATGAATAAACCTTACTACATTACGACCGCGATAGCCTATGCCTCGGCAAAACCGCATATCGGAAACACATACGAGGCTATCATGACCGACGCTGTCGCCAGATACAGAAGATGCAGAGGCTACGACGTTTATTTCTGCACCGGAACCGACGAGCACGGCCAGAAGATCCAGAACTGCGCCGAAAAGGCGGGCCTCTCGCCGAAAGCCTATGTCGACGGAGTGGCCGGCGTCATACGCGGGATCTGGGATAAAATGAACGTCGGATACGACAAATTCATTCGCACCACCGACGACTACCATGTCGCGACGGTGCAGAAGATATTTGAAAGGTTCTTAAAGAACGGCGATATCTACAAGGGATACTACGAGGGCTGGTACTGCACCCCCGACGAGTCCTTTTTCACCGACTCCCAGGTGACCGACGGCAAGTGCCCCGACTGCGGAGCTCCGCTCATCCGCGCCAGGGAGGAGGCATATTTCTTCAATATGCAGAAATACGCTCCCCGTCTCATCGACTACATTAACACCCACCCCGGCTTCATCGAGCCCGAGTCCCGCAAGAACGAGATGCTGAACAACTTCCTGCTCCCGGGGCTCCAGGATCTCTGCGTCTCAAGAACTTCCTTCTCATGGGGCATCGAGGTACCGTCGGATCCGAAACATGTAGTCTATGTCTGGCTTGACGCCCTCTCCAACTATATCACCGCGATCGGATACGACCCCGACAAAAGCTACGAAGAGCAGTCGGAGAGATTCAGAGAGCTCTGGCCCTGCGACGTCCATATGATCGGCAAGGACATCATCAGGTTCCACACGATCTACTGGCCGATATTCCTGATGGCTCTCGGACTGCCGCTTCCGAAAAAGGTCTTCGGACACCCCTGGTTCCTCTTCGGCTCGGACAAGATGAGCAAATCCAAGGGCAATGTTATCTACGCCGACGAGCTGGCCGAAACGGTCGGGGTCGACGGAGTGAGATACTATGCCCTGGCCGAGATGCCCTACAACTCCGACGGAAGCATAACCTGGGAAAGGGTCTTCAAGAGATACAACAACGATCTTGTAAACAACCTCGGCAACCTGGTCAAGAGAACGCTCGAC
>ONVJ01000119.1 GCA_900321265.1 uncultured Eubacteriales bacterium | reverse complement strand
GCGGCCTCGAGCGCCTCGGCGACGGCGATGAGATCGTCGGGTTCGGTGTAGATCGTGTAAAAGCCCTCTTCGCCCTCAAAATCCGAGGCGCCCGCCTCGAGCGCGGTCTCCATGAGCTTGTCCTCGTCTATATCCCCGTCCTCGTCGTTTATCTCGATCACGCCCTTTTCGTCGAACATGAAGGAAACGCATCCCGTCTGACCGAGATTGCCGTGGTATTTGGAGAAGCAGGCCCTGACGTTGCCGGCGGTCCTGTTGCGGTTGTCGGTGGTGGCCTCGACTATGACGGCGACTCCCGACGGACCGTATCCCTCGTAGGTGATCTCCTCGTAACTCACGTTGCCCGAGCCGGCGGCCTTCTTGATCGTCCGCTCGATGTTGTCGCCCGGGACGTTGTTTGCCTTGGCCTTGGCGATGAGATCGCGGAGCTTCGAGTTCGAGACGGGATCAGGCCCGCCCTCCTTTACGGCTATCGTGATCTCCTTGCCGATCTTCGTGAAGACCTTCGCTCTCGCGGCGTCGGTCTTTTCCTTTTTGTGCTTGATGTTGCTCCATTTGCTGTGTCCGGACATTTTGGATTACCTCATTGTTCTGAATAGATCATATTTGTTTTGTTTTTTTCATGCATATCAGCCCGAAGGCGGTCCCAAGGACGGTGTTTACCGCCGACGTCATCGCCGCGCGGCAGGCCGTCGCGTCGGGATCTCCCGACGTCAGGATCGGGCATTCGTGGTAGAAGCGGTTGAAGGCGGCGCAGAGATCGAGTATGTACCTCGTGATGTAGGAGGGCTCGTAGAAATCAAGAGCCGCCTTTACTCTTTCGGGGAACTGAGACAGCGCGACAAGCAGGTCGTGCTCCTCGGGCGACGGCGCGACGAATCTCCGGGGAGCCGGGATATCCCCGCATTTCTCGAGGACAGAGCAGGTCCTGGCGTAGGTGTACTGCGCGTAGGGACCGGTGTTGCCCTCGTATGAGAGGGCGTCCTCGAGCATGAAGTTGATATCCTTTATGCGGTTGTTCGACAGATAGTAGAAGACTACCGCTCCGACTCCCACCTTCTCGGCGATCTCGGCGCGCCTGTCGTCGGGCATCGAGGGATTCTTCTCCTTCGTGATCGCGTCGACCTTTTCTATCGCCATCGCGAGCAGGTCCTTCAGCAGGATGACGTTGCCCGTCCTGGTCGCGAGCTTCTCGCCGTTGATGCTGACCGTCCCGTAGGGAACGTGCACGAGGCTGTCCGCCCATTCGTAGCCCATGAGCTCGATCACCTTGAAGAGCTGCGCGAAGTAGAGCGACTGCTGCGAGGATGTGACGTATATGCACCTGTCGAAGTGATAGGTCTCATGCCTGTAATAGGCGGCGGCGATGTCCCTCGTCGGATAGAGGGTCGATCCGTCCTTCTTGAGTATCAGGCAGGGCGGCATGCCGTATTCAGACAGATCGACGAGCGAGGCTCCGCCGTCGAGCTTCAGAAGCCCCTTTTCACGCAGGACCTCGAGCTGCGCCGCCATCTTGTCGCGGTAGAAGCTCTCGCCGGCGTAGGAGTCGAACTCGATGTCGAGCTGACGGTATGTGGTGGAATACTCCTTCAGGCTGATCTCCTTGAACCACTGCCAGAGGGCGATGTTGTCGGGATCTCCCTGCTCGAGCTTTCTGAACTCCTCCCTGGCCCTGTCGTCGAGAGAGGGGTCGGCCTCGGCCTCCTTGTGAAACTTCACATAGAGCTCGACGAGGGCGTCGCATCCGCCCGCCTCGACCTTCTCCTTATCTCCCCAGAGGCGGTAGGCGACGATCATCTTCCCGAACTGGGTGCCCCAGTCGCCGAGATGGTTTATGCCTACGCAGCTGTATCCGGCAAACTCATGTATCTTTTTCAGCGAATGACCGATAACGGTCGTTCCAAGATGACCGATGTGGAAGGGCTTCGCGACGTTGGGCGAGGAATAGTCGAGTACGACCGTCTTGCCCTCTCCGGTGCGGGGAGAGCCGTATTTTTCTCCTTCGGCGGCGATCTGGCCCAGCACGGTCTTTGCAAGATACCGGTTGTCCGCGGTGAAATTCAGATATCCGTTGACGGCGGCAGCGGAGACGTCGCCGTCTCCCTCGAAGCAGCCCGCGAGGGCCTGCGCTATCTTTACCGGAGACTGCCTCAGCGTCCTTGCGAGCTTGAAGCAGGGCAGCGCGATGTCACCCATCGAGCTGTCGGGCGGGTATTCCAGAAGTTCAAGGAGACTGTCGGCTCCGAGTCCGGCTCCGCAGAAGAGGGCGGGAGCCGCCGCCGAGATCCTGTCGGCGATGTGTTTTTTGACGAAAAGCATCTTGAAAATCTATCCTCGTAAAGAAAATTGTTTTTTGTCCTGTCAGGGGCGGATCAGTCCCGTCTGTTTATCATGTCCTCTGCCGCCCGGCGCTGGGCATCTGTCACCGTTATGCCTCCGAGGATCCTCGCGGTCTCCTCGATCCTCTCCTCCGGGCTCAGCGGCTCGGCGGAGGTCTCGGCGCGGCCTCCCACCTCTCTCTTCGAGATCCTGACGTGGAGGTCGGCGAGCGAGGCGATCTGCGCCGAGTGAGTGACGCATAGGATCTGAGCCGATCCCGACGCCTCAAGCAGCTTCAGCCCGATCTTCCTCGAGGTCTTTCCGGATATACCGGTGTCGATCTCGTCGAAGATGAGGGTGGGGATGCCGTCTGAGTCGGCGATGGCGCATTTGAGCGCCAGCATGACCCGCGACAGCTCGCCGCCCGACGCGCACTCGGCGAGCGGCTTTGACGGCTCGCCGGGATTGGCCGAGAGCATGAGATCGACGTCGTCGTATCCGTCCCGTCCGGGTGATCCCGACGGCTTTACCGATATCTCAAATGACACTTTGGGCATATCGAGGTACTCAAGGATCTCCTTGACCTTCAGCGAGGTCTCACGCGCGGCGGCAAGCCTCGCGGCGGTCAGCTTCGCGGCCGCGGCGTCCATTTCGGTCCTGACCGACGCGATCTCCTTCTCGAGCGCCGCAGCCCGCTCGTCGGCCGATTCGATCTCCTCAAGCCTGCCCTTCGCGTCGGACAGAAACTTCATGATATCGGCGACCGAGGAGCCGTATTTGCGCTTCAGACGGCCTATCTGCTCAAGTCTCGATCCGATGGCGTCAAGCCTTCTGTCGGTCTCCTCTTCGCTGAGGCCGGAATCGGCGGCAGTTATTCTTATGAGCTCGGAGGCGATGTCGTCGAGCTCGTAGCGGCAGCTGTCGAGTCGCCCGCGGAGGGGTTCGAGCTCGGGAAGGACGCCGGTTATCCTTGCGAGGGCGTCGGAGGCCCTGGCAGCCAGAAATGAGGCCGTTATCCCCTTTTCGTTCGCGTGCAGGGCGCGCAGGGCGACATCAGTCTGCTTTCTGATCTTTTCACCCGATTCCAGCCGTTTTTTCTCGGCGAGGAGCTTATCCTCCTCCCCCTCCTTCAGACGGGCGGATGAAATGTCCTTTATCTGGAATTCCAGCATGTCGCGGAGGCGTTCCTTCTCGGCCTCCGACCGCCTGCACTCGGCCAGCTCCGCCCTTCGCTCCGACCAGGCGGAGAAGAGGGTTCGGTATGCCTCGAGAAGGCCGGCGGATCCTGCCGCCGAGTCGACGAGCGCGGTGCGCTCCTCGGCGACCTCGAGGCTGCGGGTGTCGTTCTGTCCGTGAAGCGAGACCAGCAGCTCGCCGGCGGCGACCAGCTGCTGCCTCGTGGCGGCCCTTCCGTTGATCCGGCAGACCGTCCTTCCGTCGGCAAAGCGGGTGCGTTCGATAAGAAGCTCGCCATCGGGGCATTCTACCCCGACCTCAGAAAGCTTTTGCGTCCTTTCAGCGGAAATGCCCGAAAAGAGGGCGCTGACCGAGGCCCGGTCCTCGCCGGTCCTGATCAGGTCCCGCGGGACGCGTTTCCCGAGAAGGAAATTGATGCTGTCGATAATGACGGATTTTCCGGCTCCCGTCTCGCCGGTAAGGACCGTGAGGCCGCCGCAGGGCTCAAGATCGAGGCTCTTTATAACGGCCAGATTGTCTATGTGAAGTAACTGGAGCATTATTCCCCTTTTCTACCGACTGTCGCGGAAGCTCCCCGCCTTCTCGCACATCTTCCTGAAGAATTCGCATAATTCCGACGCGCTCTCAGGGCTCCGCAGAACGATGATTATGGTGTCGTCTCCCGCGACGCAGCCGAGGATGTCTCTCGTGTTCATGCGGTCGATCCCCACCGCGACGGCTCCCGCCATCCCCGAGGCGGTCTTGAGCACGACGATGTTCCCGGCGCAGTCGGTGCCGTGGATAAGTCCGGCAAGCGCCGGCGAATAGTTGATCCCGTCCCAGCCCTCGGGCTTTTCGGAAACGAGATACTTCTGTTCTCCCGACTTGGTCTTCTTGATTACGCCGAGTTCCCTCAGATCCCTCGAGACGGTCGCCTGGGCGACGTCAAATCCCCTGGCCCTCAGCTCCGAGATCAGCTCGTCCTGCTTTCTGATCTCTTTTTCGCGAATTATGTCTATGATCGCCTGCTGTCTTTTATTCTTCATTTCCTAAAATGCCTGCAGCTTTCATGATTATTTGAAAAAATCGACCGGCACAAGCCCGGGGGGCGCCTCAGACCGACTCGAGCTTTTTTGCGAGATCGGGATAGAAGCGGCTG
Source organism: uncultured Eubacteriales bacterium (assembly GCA_900321265.1). Lineage (GTDB taxonomy): Bacteria > Bacillota > Clostridia > Oscillospirales > CAG-272 > CAG-390. The sequence continues at coordinate 1,129 of ONVJ01000119.1, read as the reverse complement.
GGTTTTATCCTTATGAATCGCGCGCGGTATTCCGAGCGTGTGATCACGGCAATATCGTTCCTGCCAAGCCTGAGATTCGTCTTTCCGTCGACCGAAACGACAAGGTAGGGCTCTCTTTGGCTCGTGTTGCGTATCTCAAGCCTCGAGGTGTCCGGAAAGATCATCGGTCTCGCGGCAAAGGAGTGTGCGCATACCGGGGTGACGACGAAGATCGGCGCCCTGGGATCGGCGATCGGTCCGCCGGCAGAGAGCGAATAGGCGGTCGAGCCGGTCGGAGTCGCCACGATAAGACCGTCCGATCTGTAGTTGCCGACGACCGTCCCGCTTTCGGACAGCTGAAGATCGACGATCCTCGCCACCGATCCGTTGGTGACGACGGCGTCGTTCAACGCAATGCAGGTCTGGACAGTCCTGCCATCCGAGATGAGCTCGACGTGAAGCATCGATCTCGTCTCGATCCTGTAGTTCCCGCGGCTGATCTCTGCGATCAGCGGGAGTTCCGAGAGCTCGAGCTCGGCCATATATCCCAGACGTCCGCGGTTGATGCCCAGCACGGGTATCTCTTTTACCGCGGCCTGACGGACCGCGTCGAGGATCGTTCCGTCCCCGCCTACCACGGCGATGAGATCGCTCTCGGAATAGATCCTCTGATAGGGAAGGAACTCAGCTTCGAAGCCGGCTGCGGAACCCTCGACGAGCTCCCTCGCGTGGATCGGAAAAGAGAGGGACATCCCGTTTTCCGAGAAGAGCTTCGCGGCGGCAAAAGCCGTCTCTACCTTGTCCGGGACTCTGAAATTCGTGATTAAAGCTACCCTTTTCATGAGATAAGGCGCCTTTCTGAAAAAACTGTTGTCTTCCTGCGGGGAGATTTACCCGGGCCGCCGTCAGAACTCGATCCCGCGGATAAGCGAGGCGGCATCCGGCGCATCGGGCGGACCGGCGGAGAGGGACCTGACAAAATGAGCAAGGAACTCGATATTGCCGTCGCCTCCCTTAAGAGGCGAACGCATGACGCCCAGAGGAAGGAGCCCGCAGTCACCTGCCGCCGAAAGCACCTTCAGAACCGCCTTCTTCCGGTCGGCCGGATCTTTGACTATTCCGCCCTTCCCGACGGCTCCCCGTCCGGCCT
>ONVJ01000305.1 GCA_900321265.1 uncultured Eubacteriales bacterium | reverse complement strand
TCTGTTGATGCCGTCGACAGAGGCGTCGACCCTGAGATTGAAGGTAAAGACCTTGTATTCGGATGACATTTCTCTTTGCACTTCCTTTATAATCGAATTTTGTTTGCGAAAAGGATATTGGCGGCTGTTATCTCAGACATCTTTTGAAGCCTTGATCCTTCTGCTTCCCGCGGTCAGCAGAGCGATAACGGCCGCGGCCAGACAGAGGAAGGGAAGCAGCTTGAGGACTGCAGGTATCGCAGGAGCCTCCGACGCGACTTCCTCCGCGATCTCTCCGGCGATCTCTCCGGCGATCTCTCCGGCGATCTCCCCGGTGATCTCCTCGGCGGATTCGGCGCCGCTCTGCGCGATCTCCTCTGCAGGCGGAAGCTTTACGATGTCACATCCCGACAGAAGTCTTCCGATCGAGGCTCCGATGAACGCCGCGACGGCAAAGAGGGCGGAGGAAAGTGCCTCCCCGGGAGAAAAGCGTCTTGCCAGCTCGCACAGAAATACCGGAAGTGCGATCCCGGCAAGGAAGAGAAGAAGGGCGGTGAAGATGAGCTTTCCGCATCCGGCGAAGGAGAGCGGTACCGCGAGGATCAGCGCCGCGGCCGAGACGTATCTCGCGCCGATGCAGTCGGAGAGTATCCCTCCCGCGAAAAGGCCGCAGAAGAGAGCGGCGGCAGGCAGGATAGCCTTGAGCTTCCCTTCGGGCTCTGGCAGTACCGACATCGAGGCTGAGATCACCGTCAGGCAGAAGATGACGGCGGCAAGCAGCAGCGCCGCCGGAAGCACCGGGCCGGAAAGTACCGGACCGGGCGACAGAAGTTTTCTGAAGAATGGCTCTTTCGTATTTTCCGCCGGTTCAAGGCAGCATGCGCCTCTTTGCCGTGTGCAGAAATACATGATCGAGATCGACACGACGATCAGCAGGATAACGATATAATTCTTATGTATCAGCTTCGATCCGGCAAGGAGCCTGCCGAGCAGAAACCCCGCCGCTCCCGGCGCGATAAAGATCCCCGATCTTGTGAAGCCTTCGGTCGATGTCACCGATTCGCAGATGCCCGACGTGAAAAACACTCCGGTGCCGAGCCCTCCCGCGACCGCGGAAAGGATCAGCATGGCGGGAGACTCCCTCCCGCAGAAGAGCAGCGCCGCCGCGGCAAGCCAGAGACCGGCGGCAGAGACGAATCTTTCGCGGCCGCCGAGGCCCTTCCTGAAGCGGTCGCAGAGGATGCCGCAGACGATGGCGCCGGCGGTCATCGAGGCGGATAAGACGGCGAACACTGCGATGCCGGATACCGGGGATTCCGGATCGGGAATATATGTCTGATTTGTGATGATATACCCAAAAGCGTATCCGGCAAGCAGACTGCCGGCGGCGTTTGAAATCAGCGATGAGCTCATGCCGAACACCATGTCCCTTCGAAAGTTATGGAAATAGTCAAAAATACAGGCGGGTTCATAAGTCGCTGCCGGAAACCCCGACAGTGGCAGTGACGCATATCATTCCGGGCCTTTCTGTCCCGACAAAAGCAGCGTCAGAGCCTCTGCGATCTCAGCGGAAGAAGACGCACTCATGATCCGCGCCCTGGCCTCTGAGGCACCGCGCAGTCCTTTCACGAAATGGGACAGCGAGTATTTCGATTCTGCCACACCGCGCTTTTCGCCTTTTTCGGCGACAGACATCCGAAGAAGCGCAAGAGCGGTCTCGAGAAGCTCTTCCGGCGTCCTTTCGCGATCAGGCAGCGTCCCCTTCTCGATCGCCGACGCGATATCTCCGAATATCCAGGGGTTCCCGATCGAGCCTCTTCCGACCGCGACACCGTCGCATCCGGTCTCGCGGAGCATAATAAGGGCGTCGGAGGGAGAGCGGATGTCTCCGTTTCCGAAAACCGGCACCGAGACGCGGCTTTTGACTTCTCCGATCACGTTGATCATTATCCCCGGAGCGTAGAACTGACTTGCGGTCCGGGCGTGGACGCAGACGGCTGAGGCGCCGCCCGCCTCCGCGGCGGCGGCGCATTCGGGAGCGTTTATGTGAG
>ONVJ01000117.1 GCA_900321265.1 uncultured Eubacteriales bacterium | reverse complement strand
TACTCGAAGCGCTCGGTGAAGGCGGGATCGTCGGGCTTGCGCTTGGCGAGCGGACTGATCTCGACCGGATAGTCGTAAATGAAGGTCGGCTGAATGAGCTTTTCCTCGACGAAAGCGTCAAAGAATTCGGCGAGGATCGCGCCTTTCGTATGCTTTTCGGGAAGCGCGACTCCGTGCTTCTTCGCTGCCTCGACTGCGTCCTCATCGGTCTTCCAATCGGCGAAGTCGACTCCCGAATATTTCTTTACCGCCTCAGTCATCGTCAGCCGCTCCCAGTGACCGAGATCGATCTCGGTCCCCTGATAGCTGACGACCGTCGAACCGCAGACCTTCAGCGCGACCGTCTTCATCATATCCTCGACAAGATCCATGATTCCGCGAAAATCGGTATAGGCCTGATAGAGCTCGATCGAGGTGAATTCCGGATTGTGCTTCGGATCCATCCCCTCGTTCCTGAAGATACGGCCGACCTCGTAGACGCGGTCCATTCCTCCGACAATCAGCCTCTTGAGGTAGAGTTCGGTCTCGATGCGGAGCACCATATCCATATCGAGTGTGTTGTGATGGGTAAAAAAGGGCCTGGCGGAAGCCCCTATCTCAAAGGGAGTGAGTATCGGAGTGTCGACCTCGAGAAAGCCTCTGCCGTCAAGAAAGGCCCTGAGCTCCTTGAGTATCGCGCTGCGCTTTACGAAGGTATCCTTCACCTCGGGATTGACGATGAGATCGACATATCTCTGGCGGTAGCGCTGTTCCTGATCGGTAAGGCCGTGGAACTTCTCGGGGAGCGGCTGAAGCGCCTTCGCGAGAAGGATGAGCGATGTCGCGTGGACGGATATCTCGCCCATCCTTGTAACGAAAACCCAGCCTTCGACACCGATGATATCGCCGGTGTCCATCTTTTTGAATCCGAGATTGTAGTTTTCGTCTCCGATCGAATCCCGCGTCACGTATATCTGGATCTCTCCGTCACGGTCTGCGATATGGGCGAAGGAGGCCTTCCCCATAATGCGGCGGCTCATTATTCTTCCGGCGATCCTCACAGTTTTCGAGCGGTCGGGCTCCTCCCCTTCCGCAGGCGGAACGAATGAAGCCTTGACGGAAGCGCTGGTAGAGGTGACATCGAACTTGGTTACCGCGAAGGGATCACTGCCGGATTCGCGGAGAGCGGCAAGCTTTGTGCGCCTTACAGCTCTTTCGTCGGACTGGATATCAGACATGGGGCTCACTTTTCTCTTTCCGTTCGACCGAAAGGATCTTAAGCTTGTAGCTTGAGATCATGACGCCCTTCTGATTCTCTACCATGACGGTGACGAGATCGCCAACCCTGTGCCCCGCCAGCGCTTTCCCGATGGGGCACTGATTTGAGATGCGGTTTGAGAAGGAATCGACCTCATTCTGAGAGACGATGACATATTCTTCCTGTTCGCCGTCCTCGTCCTCAACGGTGACCACCGAACCGATCGAAACGGCTGCCGTGTCGATCTCGCTCTCATTGATGATCTCGGCGTTGCGGATCTTATCCTCAAGCTCCTTTATCTCGGCCTCGACCTTTGCCTGCTCGGTGCGGGCGGAGTCGTATTCGGCGTTTTCGGAGAGATCGCCGAAACTTCTTGCCTCTTCGATCTGATGAACGATCTGAGGTCTTCTGACATTTTTGAGTTCCTCAAGCTGTCTGACAAGACTGTCATAAGCTTCCTTTGAATACTTCTGCTTTGATTCCATAATATATCCTGTTCTGTGAATTAATTGGATCTCTGATTATTTGATCGCTTCTACAGCGGCGATGAGCTGATTGTCTTCGGAGTCCTCTATGTCGTAAATGTTTCGGTCGGCAAGCTTTTCATCAAGCTCCACGGTGACGTCTGGCTCTATCCCGATTCCGTCATAGCCCTCCGAAAGAGGCGGAAAGTATTTTTTGTTCGTCACCTTGACCGCGCCTGAATAGCCGTAGTAGGCGAGGTTGATGATAGTCTGCATACTTCCTTTTCCGAAAGTCTTCGTCCCGACGATCGCCGAGACCTTGTAGTCCTTAAGCGAGGAGGTGAAGAGTTCTGCCGCGCTCGCGGTGCTGCCGTTTACAAGGACCGCGGATTTTCCGTATACCGCCTCGCGGTATTTGCCGATATCTGCCGCCCTCACGGTGCAGGTGGAATAATCGCCTGCCTCACTGTAGACCACCTCTTTGACATAGGTGACCTCTTCCTTCCCGGCGCGGTCCTTTGTTCGGATGACGATATCTCCGGTGCCTAGCAGCCTTGAAAGTACCGCCGTGATCGACGCCAGGTCTCCTCCCGGGTTGTATCTCACATCAAAGACGAAATAGGAGCAGCCCTCGGCGATGAGCGCGTCCATCGCCTTGTCGAACTGCGGGGGAGTCGTAAGGTCGAAGTTCGTTATCTTGACGATCCCGATCTTTTTTCCTCCCTTATCAAGGGTGGAAACATGATAAAGCACCGACTGAGTGGTAAAATGCTCTCTGAGTATCGAGAAAGGGATCAGCTCGGAAAAATCTGATCCGCGTGCCACGGTGAACTCGGCAAGAGTACCCGAAACTCCCTGCAGCTTCTTTACCGCCGCCTCGTAGCTCATAGAGCTGACATCCTCGGCGTTCTCTCCGATACCCACCTTTACTATCCTGTCGCCCGGTCTCACCCCGGCTTTTTCCGCGGGCGAGCCCTCGTAGACCGAGATGACCTTTATGCAATCGTTGACGGTATCCTCGATAATGCTGATCCCGACTCCCTGATTGTCGCCTGTGTTGTCGGCGGTCAGGGCCTTGAACTCTTCCTCGTTGAAGTAGTAGGCGTAATTGTCTCCGACGGTGGAAGAGAGGCCGTAGAAGATCGATTTGATCAGCGTCTCCTCATCGATGTCATAGTAAGATGAAGATTTGATCAGTTCGATCGCGGCTTCCAGCTTGTCGTCCTTTTTTGAGGCGGACGGTGTTTTTCCGACGCCGGCTCCCGCAAGCTTTGCGGTATAGATATTGACAGCGACGGCAAACGCCGTCATAAAGCCGACCAGCAGGACGGCGATCAGGCTGAATATAAATGTCTTAAGAGAAACTGTGCGTTTGGTGCCAGAATTCATTGTTCAGAGTATCCTTTCACGGCATTCGCCGCGGCGAGATGACCGGGAGCAGACGGCTTTGCCGCGTTCCCGCCGTTATCCGGTGATCGTCAGTGTTCCCGGAGCTTTGACGTATTTCAGAGGATCGACGGTGTTCCCGTTCACACGGACCTCGAAATGCAGATGGTAGCCGGTGGAAACCCCGGTGGTCCCTACTCCGCCGATCTGCTGTCCTCTCTTTACGATGTCTCCCGCCTTCACCTTGAAGGAACCCGGATCCATATGCGCATAGAGGGTGGAGGTACCGTCAAGATGATCGATCAGCACGTAATTCCCGTATGAAACATGGTATTTCGCGATCGTTACCTTTCCGTCCTTGGCGGCGTAGATCGGCGTCCCCTTCGCTGCCGGAAGATCTATCCCGTAGTGGAACTGCGTCTTTCCGTAGACCGGATGCACACGGTTACCGTAGGAGGAGG
>ONVJ01000116.1 GCA_900321265.1 uncultured Eubacteriales bacterium | reverse complement strand
GGTGACCTCCGGCTGGTTCCAGAGCCAGCGCAGACCGAGCTCCGCCGGGGTATACCCCGTCCCGCTCGCCTCAAGCTTCGACATTGCCTTCACCGGCAGCCTTACGAGCTTGCCGCCTCTGAGCGGTTCCATGATTATCACCGGGATCCCCTTCGCCGCCGCGGCCTCGAGGCCCCGCCTTCCTGCCTGGGTGTGCTCGTCGAGGTAGTTGTACTGGATCTGGCAGAAGTCCCAGTCATATGCTTCCAGTATCTTCAGAAACATTTCGGTGTTTCCGTGGAAGGAGAAGCCGATGTTCCCGACGCTCCCCTCCGCCTTCCTCGTAGCGATCCAGTCCCCGATGCCAAGCGACTTCAGGTTCTCCCACTCGGCATAGTCGGTGAACATGTGCATCAGGTAGTAGTCGACGCGGTCGGTCCTCAGCCTCGAAAGCTCCTCGGCGAAGATCCTGTCGGCACCCCTGATCGATCTCACGGTATACTGCGGGAGCTTTGTCGCGATCTTCACCCTGTCCCGGACGCAGTTTTCCGCCAGTATCCGTCCGAGGGTCTCCTCGCTGCCGGGGTATATGTAGGCGGTGTCGAAATAGTTGACGCCATTTTCTATCGCCAGCATGATCTCCGACTCCGCCTTTTCATAGTCGATCGATCCTCCCTTGCGGGAGAACCTCATACATCCGTATCCGAGGGCCGAGACCGGCTCTCCCTTTCTGTCGGCGCGGTAAAGCATATCTGTTTCATCGCCTTCCTCCGGCGTTCCGCCGGGTCTTTTCAAAGAAAAGTATAAACGCACAGGGGGCGTTTGTCAACACTTTTTTTGCCGGCCGCCGGATCAGGCTGCCGCGCCGCCCCACTCATTGTAAGGCGGCTTTCGCGCCATTTTAAGCCTGTCTTTTCAAACTCTGTTTCAAAAAAGTGTCCGATTTGATATTGCAAGCACAGACAGTTCGAATTCATGGCTCCGGCAATCCTGTTTACGACTCTCGTCTTTACCCTGAGCGCACCTCTCTACATCTGGCATATAATCGCATAAAGATGTAAACTGCCTCTCTCTTTCACATTTTTATGCGATCTGTTAGAGATTTTTAAAAAACTCTTGACAACCTCTCCGTGATGTGATATAATTAGTTTGCTAACAAAGTAATTGCCGCCGGACAAAGGAGTAAAAAATGACTGTCTACGATTTCAAAGTTGCAAAAAGAAAAGAAGGCGAGCTGGATCTCGCCGAAATGAAGGGAAAAGTCCTTCTCATCGTCAACACCGCGACCGGCTGCGGATTCACTCCGCAGTACGAAGGGCTTGAGAAGCTCTATGAGAAGTATCGCGACAGGGGCTTCGAGATCCTAGACTTCCCCTGCAACCAGTTCGCCGGTCAGGCCCCCGGCACCGACGACGAGATACACGAATTCTGCACCGCGAGGTACAAAACAAGCTTCGATCAGCTAAAGAAGATCGAGGTCAACGGCGAAAACGAATCGCCTCTCTACACCTTCCTCAAGGCCGAGGCCCCCGAAGAAGAAGTCTCAGGTATTAAAAACAAAGCGGCGATGAAGATGATAAGCTCGATCAGCAAAACGGCGAAGAATCCGGGCGACATCAGGTGGAACTTCACGAAGTTTCTCGTCGGACGCGACGGAAAAGTCGTAAAGAGATACGCGCCCGTATACGGCGCCGACGTCATCGAGGCAGACCTCCTCTCGCTGCTGTGAGCGACCGCTACGAATCGCTGCGGCTCCGCAACCAGCTCTGCTTCCCCGTCTATCTCTGCGCCAAAGAGATAGTCAACAGATACGCGAAGCCGCTCGGCGAGCTTGACCTTTCATACACCCAGTACGTCATAATGATGTTCCTCTGGGAAAACGGGGAAACTACCGCCAAACACATCTCGGACGCGCTGCTGCTCGACCAGAGCACCCTGACGCCTCTTCTGAGGAAGCTTGAGGCAAAAGGGTACATCGCGAGGGAGCGCTGCACCGACGACGAGCGCTGCGTCAGGATCACGCTGACGGAGGCCGGCAGAAAGCTTGAGGAAAGGGCGCTCTCGGTCCCGGAGCAGATGAGATGCTGCATCGGGATCGAACGCGAAGAAGCCGAGGCGCTTCTCGCGGTGATAATGAAAATAATAAAAAATATAAGGAGTGAACAGGAAAATGGCAGTGATCAGAGTAACTGAGGAAACATTCGCGGAAGAGGTGCTCAACACCGAAAAGACGGTGATCGCCGACTTCAACGCCGACTGGTGCGGCCCCTGCAGGATGCTCGCGCCGATGCTTGAGAAGGTCTCGGACGAACATCCCGAGGCAAAATTCGTATCGGTCAACATCGACGAGAACGAGGAGCTCGCCGACGTCTACGACATTTCCTCCATCCCCTGCCTCGTTGTCTTCAAAGGCGGGCAGGAGTACAAAAGAAGCGTCGGCCTCATCCCGCCCGACGCGATCGCCGCGCTGCTGCGCGACTGAACCATGCATGACATAATCGTGATCGGCGGCGGCACCGCCGGCCTTACCGCCGCGATCTACGCGCGCAGGGCGGCAAAGACCGTCCTCGTCATCGAGGCGAAGGCCTGCGGCGGGCAGATAATCAGCACGCCGTCGATCGAGAACTACCCGGCTGCGCCGGGGATATCCGGCTTCGACTACGCGACGAAGCTCTGCGGCCAGGCCGAGGCGCTGGGCGCCGAATTTGTCTACGACCGTGTGACCGGACTGAAAGACGGCGACCCGAAGACGGTGATCGGCGAAAAGGCGGAATACACCGGACGCGCGGTCATAATCGCGACGGGTTCCGAAAACCGGAAGCTGGGGCTTCCCGACGAGGAGCGGCTGACCGGACGTGGCGTCTCCTACTGTGCGACCTGCGACGGCGCCCGCTTCCGGGGAAAGAGGGTGGCGGTGAACGGCGGCGGGAACACCGCCCTCGAGGACGCTCTCTATCTCTCGGATCTGGCGGATACGGTATATCTCATCCACCGCCGGGACGCCTTCAGGGCGGATCCGTCGACCGTCTCGCTCGTCCTCGCGCGGGGCAACGTAAAGCCGGTGCTGAACAGCCGGGTGACCGGGCTCGTCGCCGACAGACGCCTCCGGGCAGTCAGGGTAACATCGGCCGGCGGCGAGGAGACAGAGATCGCCGTCGACGGACTCTTCGTCGCAATAGGCAGAGAACCCGGCAACCGCTTCGCGGAGGGACTCGCAGATATCGATCAGGCCGGATATATCGTCGCGGGAGAGGACTGCCGGACGAAGACGCCGGGACTGTTCGCCGCCGGCGACTGCCGGACTAAGGAACTCCGGCAGCTCGTGACCGCCGCCGCCGACGGCGCCGTCGCCGCCGACGGTGCGTCGAAATACATCGCGTCTCTCGCGGGTGCATGATCCGGCGGAATAACGGCGATGAATAATTCCGGGGCTGCGGTTCGCAGCCCCGGAATTATTCAGTCAAGCGGTATATACAGCGAGTATCCGTTGCCCCGGACACCGTCGGTGACAGGGACGAAATAACACCTGGCGCAGAGCCTCCCGAGGCTCTTTATCACTGACTTCTGTTCGATCACATATTCCGCGTCCGGGTCTTTCATACAGCTTTTTATGATTCCCATGATCTTTTCGTCGCTGAAATCCGGCGGAAGCTCGTCGGGTTCGACGCGCAGGGGGAGTGCCGTGACATAGAAACCGATGACATCCCCCTTTCCTCCCACACGCACGTGGCCCGATCCGGTAAGCTGCCATCCGTCGACAGTCTCATTGTGAAAAAAGACGGTATATACCTGCCCCCAGCACTTGACGTCGCGTTCGTCCGGGAAATAATCAAGTACCGGTTCGCCCGCGGCGAGACGCTTTCCCTTTTCGCCCAGAATCTCCTCAATAACTCTTTTCGCTGTTTCGGAGGCTTCTTCCGGGGTGATTATGTCGCAGTTCATTCCGGCGGCCATCTCAGGAAACATC
>ONVJ01000295.1 GCA_900321265.1 uncultured Eubacteriales bacterium | reverse complement strand
CGCTCGATCCGCTCCCTCAGCGATCTGTCGGGGACGGCGACCGCAGCCGTCTGCAGTCCGGCGATATTGAAGGTCTTTGTCGGGGACAGGCAGGACACCGATATCTCACGGCAGGTTTCGGACACCGAGGCAAAGGGCATATAGTCCACCCCCGGAAGCGTCAGATCGCAGTGGATCTCGTCGGAGATCACTGCGACGCCGTTTGCCTTGCATATCTCACCGATCCTCGCAAGCGTCTCCCGGTCCCAGACGGTCCCGGTCGGGTTCTGAGGGTTGCAAAGGATGAAGAGCCGCGTCTGCGGATCGGCGCACTTTCTTTCAAGATCATCAAAGTCCATGCGGTAACCGCCGGCTTCGCGTATCAGCCTGCTCTCCAGGGCGACCCTGCCGTTGTTGAGCACCGAGTTGAAGAAGATGCCGTAAGCCGGAGTGGGTATCAGGACCTTTTCGGCGGGAAGCGTGATCCTTCTGACAATGGAGGATATCGCCGGAACTATCCCCGTCACGAAGATGAGCCAGTCCTTCTTGATCTCGAGGCCGTGCCTTCTCCTCCACCAGGAGATGTATGCCGAGTACCATTCGTCGGGGACCGACGCGTATCCGAAGATGCCGTGGGCGGCTCTTTTTCCGACCGCTTCCGCAACCGCCGGAGCGGTCTCAAAATCCATGTCGGCGACCCACATCGGGAGCTCGCCCTCCGCGACCTCCCATTTCAGCGAGCCGGTGTTCCGCCTGTCGCGCACTATATCGAATCTGCTCATTCCGCGCTCTTCCCCTCCCTTTCTTCGATCAGGGTCTTTGAGGGATCGATCCTTTTTTCATCAAGGGTTGTCTCCCTTATCCGGCCGGCAGAGATCTTTCCCGAGGACGGGTTGAAGACGCTGCCGATCTCCCCCGATATCTCCGCGTCCACCGAAGAGTATTCGAAGGCGAGCGTCGTGTCGGGGGTTTTGCAGTTTATCATCACGAGGTTCTCGATATAGCACATCCCCTGAAGGCTGGATACCGTGCAGTTTATCAGGGTGATGTTCTTCGAATTCCATCCGAAATACTCGCCGGATATGTATGAGTCCCTGACGGTCACGTTTTCCGAGTTCCAGAAGGCGTCCTTCGTGAGCATGACCGAATCTGTGATCTCGATGTCGCGGGCGCCGTCGAAGGCGTAGTTGCCGTCGAGTCTGAAATCTTTTATCTTCAGTCCCCGCGAGTTCATTCCGAAATAGTCCCCGCGCGCGGTCACCCTCTCAAGGACGACGTCCTCGCAGCTCCAGAGAGTCTCTGCCGCGTTGAAGAGATCGACGTCGCGAAGCAGGATGCCCCGGCAGCGTCTGAATGTCTTCGGAGCCCTTATGACGCAGGAGGTGAACTCGGCGCCGTCGGTATACCAGACTCCGGCCCTTGCGGTATCCTGCCAGGCGGTCCTACCGACTTTGACGTTTTTGCAGTACCAGAGCGGATACTTCCATCTGAACTCGCACCCGTCTAGAAGAATGTCACGGCTCTCCTTCAGCGGAGATTCGCCGTCGGCGAAGATGACATCCTTCAAGGCCAGATCCTCCGAGGCGAAAAGCGCCCTCTCCCCCGTAAAAAGCTTACCTGTTATCTCTGTCATGAGCATGTCCTCCGCTTTCTGTGATTTGATGAAACGACCGGAAGTGCTGATCAGGTCAGGATTGAGGATTGCTCACGACCCGTTATCGGAAAGACGGCACATATCCCGGTATTATATTATTTTATTATATTCTATACTTCTTTTTTTGTCAAGGAAAAAGATCGCACAATTTCAGCCGCTCACCCGACAAAGGAAAAAGGCGTTCTTGACAAAACCGCCCCGAGCGATTATAATAATATCAAAATCGGCAGGAGGCGGAGATGAAGCGCTCGAGAATCAGAGACATGGGAATAAGAGTCGGATCGCTTCCGGCGGGTCCGCTCGACAGGATAACAGACGTCCCCGGCGTGACTGTCGGCCACTCGACCGTAACCGACGCCCTCCACCGTACCGGCGTCACCGTAGTTATCCCCGCCCCTGGCAATCTCTTTACCGAAAAACTCACGGCAGCCGTATATGTGATAAACGGGTTCGGAAAGACGGTCGGCACGGTGCAGATCGAAGAGCTCGGCTGCCTCGAGACACCAATCGCCCTCACCGGCACTCTCAACACGGCAAAGGTCGCCGACGCCCTCACCGGATATATGCTCGGCGTCTGCGCGCGCGACGGCGTCGCCTGCCGCTCGGTAAACCCCGTCGTCGGTGAGACGAACGATTCGAAGCTCTCGCTCGGTTCCGACCGTCCGGTCGGGGAGGCGCAGCTCGCGGAGGCGATATCGAAGGCCTCGGCGGATTTCGAGGAGGGGGATGTCGGCGCCGGAGCCGGCACCGTCTGCTTCGGCCTCAAGGGCGGCATAGGATCGGCGTCAAGGACCTTGGAGATTGACGGTAAAAGATATACCGTCGGAGCCCTGCTTCAGACCAATTTCGGCTCGCTTCCCGATCTCATGGTCTGCGGCATCCCCTCCGGGAAACGGATAGAAAAGATCCTGAAGAGCGAAAGCGCCCCCGATCCCGCCGGAGACAGGGGCTCATGCATGATCGTGATCGGGACCGATATCCCTCTTTCGCCGCACAGCCTGCGCCGGGTACTGAAGCGCGCCGCGGTCGGTCTTGCCCGCACCGGCAGCTATCTCTCGAACGGCAGCGGCGACGTGGTAATTGGTTTCACCACTGCCAACAGGATACCCTCGGGCGGTCCGTCGATCCGGAAGACCGAAGAAATAAGCCAGGAACGGATCAGCGCCGTCTTCCGCGCCGCCGCCGAGGCGGTAGAGGAATCGGTATACAACAGCCTGGCCGCCGCGCTTCCGGTAGCGCCCCGGGGAGGCTTTTCTGGCTATCGGTCTCTCTCGGAATTTCCCGAAGCCCTGAAGACAGAATGAACGGCAGGAGCGCAGAACAGCCTGTAAACTGTTTACTAAACAACCTGCAAATACAACACCCGGTCTTGCCTGCTTTTTCCAGATAGCATGGAGGCTTTTTGACCGGCAGTCAGGAGACGGAAAATGAAAAAACCGAACGTCCTGGTCATTCTGACCGACGACCAGCGCGCCGGAACGGTACACGCGCTCGGAAACGACATTATTAAGACGCCGAACATCGACGCCCTCTGCAGTCGCGGGACCGCGTTTACCCGCGCGCACATCACCGGCGGCACGGTCAGCGCCGTCTGCATGCCCAGCAGAGCGATGATAAACACCGGAAGGACTCTCTTTCACATCCAGGGAGAAGGTCAGGCGATCCCTCCCGAACACACAACTATAGCAGAGTGTCTGAGAGCCGCCGGTTACCACACCCACGGCATCGGCAAGTGGCACAACGGACCCGAGGCCTTTGCCCGCGGCTTCGAGAGCGGCGACGACATCTTCTTCGGCGGGATGTGGGACCACTGGAACGTGCCGGTCTGCGATTTCGACAAGGATGGAAAATATGATCATTTCGTAAGATTCACCCCGAATTTCAACTCGAACAGCCTGTCTCCGCAGATCAGGGCAGACCGGATAAACGCCGGAGTGCACTCGACAGATCTCTTCTCGCGCGACGCGGTCAGATTTATCGAGAACTACTCGGATGACCGGTCCTTCTACATCTTCCTCTCATTCCTCGCCCCGCACGACCCCCGCACGATGCCCGATGAGTTCCGGGCGATCTACGATCCCGAGTCGATCCCACTCCCCGAAAACTATATGCCGATGCCGGTCGTCAACTGCGGCTGGGCCGCCGACGGGCGTGACGAGAACGTCGAAGAATACCCCCGACGCCCCGAGAGGATAAGAAAGCATATCGCCGATTACTATTCGATGATCACTCACGTCGACGCGCGGATCGGCGAGATAGTCGCCGCGCTCGAAAAGCGGGGGATGCTCGACGACACCATCATCATTCTCATGGGCGACAACGGCCTCGCTGTCGGCTGCCACGGACTTATGGGCAAGCAGAACATCTACGAGCACAGCGTGTCGGTCCCGCTGATAATGGCAGGACCCGGCGTGCCCGCGGGAAAACAAGACGACAGGCTCTGCTGCCTGATCGACGTCTTCCCGACAGTTTGCTCGCTCTGCGGGATCGGTATCCCCGCGTCGGTAGAGGGAAAGAGCCTGGCGCCGCTCTTTGCAGATCCCGAAGCTTCGGTCAGACAGGATCTCTACTTTGCCTTCCAGGGCCGGATCCGCGGCGTGAGCGACGGCAGATACAAGCTGATAGAATACCGCACCGAGGACCTCAAGCTGACTCAGCTCTTCGATCTTGAAAAGGATCCCTGCGAGAGATTCAACTTCTTCGACATGCACGGATATGAAGAGATCACCGCCCGGCTTCGCGCGAGGCTCCTCGAATACCGCAGAGAGACGGATGACGAAGACAGCAAATACGGTCGGATCTACTGGCATGCCTGGGACAACTACGAAAAGGCGGTCGTTCCCAATCCCGGAAAACCCTCGGGGAAGAACATCGAGCGCAGCCTAGCGCTGAAGACGAACTGAAGAGATATCCGAATAACCGCCCTGACGCGGCAGGTTCTTCGGCGCACCGCAAACGAAAAAAAACAACCAAATGAGAGTGAGAGTAAAAAATGTGTTCCTTCGATGAAAAATACTGTATTGAGATCTTTGAGAGGCTGATCGGGATCGACAGCACTACCGGACAGTACGAGGAGATAGAGGCCGAAGCCCTCCGGATCGCCGAAGGCATGGGCTTCGCCTGCAGGACGACGCACAAGGGAGGGCTTATCGTCGACCTCGGCGGCGAGGGTTCGCCGATCGCCGT
>ONVJ01000144.1 GCA_900321265.1 uncultured Eubacteriales bacterium | reverse complement strand
GGTCTCGCGGCGAGCAATTGCTCGTCGGCTAGTTAAAAAAATCGCGTAGCGAGTTTTTTAACAGCCTCAGGAACCGGATGAACCGGTGCGATGTTTATTTTGTACCGAAGATCCTGTCGCCGGCGTCGCCGAGACCCGGAACGATATATGCGTGTTCATTCAGACGCTCATCCATCGCAGCGATGAAGATGTCGACGTCGGGATGCTCGGCCTGTACCCTTGTGACGCCCTCGGGGCATCCGACGAGAGCCATGAAGCGGATGTTGGAGCAGCCGTGCTTCTTCAGCATAGTCAGCGCGTCGCAGGCGGATCCGCCTGTCGCGAGCATGGGGTCGACGAGGATGACGATCCTGTCCTCGATGTCGGGCGGAAGCTTGCAGTAATACTCGACCGGGTTGTGAGTCTCGGGATCGCGGTAAAGGCCGATATGGCCGACCTTGGCGACCGGGACGAGCTTTTGAAGCCCGTCGACCATTCCGAGTCCGGCTCTGAGAATCGGAACTATCGCCAGTTTCTTTCCCGAGATCGTCTTTGCCGTCATCTTGCAGATCGGTGTTTCGATGGAAATATCCTCAAGAGGGAGATCCCGGGTCAGTTCATAACCCATTAACATGGCGATCTCGCTGAGAAGCTCGCGGAAATCCTTGGCTCCGGTCTTCTTGTTTCTCATGATGGAAAGCTTGTGCTGGATAAGAGGGTGATCGACGATGTGAAGGGTACTCATTTGCAGTGCTCCTTATAATGTGTGATTGATCAGTCTTTCTCTGTCCGTTGGTCTGAAAGCGGACGGGGATTTTTTCCGCTCCGAATAATAATTATATATCATCTTTGTCGAAAAATCAAGAGCGGGGCGCGGGTTTTTATTTACAAAACGGGATAAAAATGATAAAATAATGATAAGAACTGAAAAGAGCGAACCTTTTGAAATGAAAGAACAAGCTGAAAATGAGAAAAGAGCGCGGGGTGAGACTGTGACAGTCGGCATTCTGACCCTCGGATGCAAGGTCAATCAGTATGAGAGCGAAGCGATATCCGAAAAGTGCCGGGAGTACGGTCTGACACCGCAGGATCCGTCGCTTCCCTGCGATATTTATATAGTTAACAGCTGCAGCGTCACCGCCGAAGCCGACAGAAAGAGCTGTCAGATGATAAGGCGGCTTCTCTCGCGCAATCCCGACGCCGCGATGATAGTGACAGGCTGTTCTGCGCAGAGAGAGGCCGAAAGGATCGCCGGGATCCCGGGCGTCGGTTACGTTGTCGGTAACGCGACGAAGCTGAGATGCTCGAAGATATGTTCGGATATCTTTGAGGGAAGGCTTCCGGCTCATCCGGTCCCGCCGGTCATCGAGGCCGGCAGCATCGATGACGCTTCCTTTGAGCCGATGCGGATCACCGGATATCCGCGGACCAGGCACTGCATCAAGATCGAGGACGGCTGCGAGAACAGATGTTCATACTGCGCCATCCCCGACGGCAGGGGCAGAGTAAGGTCCAAGCCTGCGGAGGAAGCGGTCGAAGAGGCCCTTGACCTCTGCCGAGGCGGCTGCCGTGAGATAGTCCTGACCGGGATCGAGATCGCGTCCTACGGGCGGGACACCGGCGGTTCGCTTGCCGGGCTGCTTTCCGAACTTGATTCGGAATGCGCCGGCTTCGGAACGAGATTCAGGCTGAGCTCGGTACCGCCGGATCTCTTCTCGGATGAGTTTGTCGACAGGATATCACGCCTGCGCTCTCTTGCTCCGCATTTTCATATTTCCATGCAGAGCGCCTCCGACAGGATACTTCGTCTTATGCGAAGGCACTACAGCTCCGCGGACGCATATGCGGCGATCGAAAAGCTGAGAAAGAGTATCCCCGGAGTCATGTTTTCGGCCGATATCATCGTCGGATTTCCCGGCGAGAGCCCCGGCGATTTTTCTGATACCCTTGATTTTGTAAGAGACACAAAGCTCATACACACGCACATCTTTCCCTTTTCGCGGCGAGAAGGAACTCCCGCCGCATCGATGCCGGGGCAGATCCCGAACGATGAGAAAAAGCGGCGCGCTGCTCTCCTTGCCGTTACGGCGCAGAGATCCCGGGATGAGGCTCTGTCAGATTATATTTCGTCCGGCATGACAGCCGACGTTCTTCTGGAAAGAGCGTCAGGCGGTATGCTCCGCGGCCACTCGGGCAATTTTGTTGAATTCAGCATTGAAGGCCCGGCGGAGCTGAAGGGCAGGATCGTAGAGGTAAGACCGATGTCTGTTGACGGAGGGATGTGCATCGGCGAGCTCGCGGAGGATGCGGCCGGGATCTGACCGAAAAAAAACTTTTTAACTGGATGAGGCACTGATCATGAATGACAGAAAAACCGGAATCGTCGCGGGCTTCAGGTACGCGTCGGACAGATATCTTGAGGCGGTCAGGACGGATCTTGACCTCGGATGCACTCTCTCTGATCTGAGGTATATAAAAACTCTGTTTTCCTCATCAAAGAGGGATCCCTCGGTCACAGAGCTTTATTTCTGCGCAGACGCGCTGAAAAAAGGATCCGAGCTTCCCGATTCGGATATAATATCCGAATTCGATACCGGCAATACCGCGCTCAGGGAGCTTTTCGGGAGACTCAGCCGCGATTACGTCAGATACTCGGGAGAAGCCGCCAGGCTTCCCGCCTGCCGTCTTGCCGAGTTTGCCGCGACCCGCGGTGAGCTCTTCCCTTCGGGATACAGCTTCGGCATTTCGCGTTCCGTTCTTCCCGAGGCTCCGGCTCCGTCGGGATCGGTCGCGGTCTTCGAGGCGGTCGACGCCGATGACGGTTTTGTCCTTATATCGTCAAAGGAGGACCCGGTCTCTGATTTCACGGGAGACGAGGGGATACTTTTCTATCCTTCCGGCAGCGCCGACATTCTCCGTTTCATAACGGCTTTGCCGTCGCTGGTCGCTTCTCTCGGGGAGAGGATACAGCCGCTCGGTCTTATCCCGATGACCGAAAAGGGGCTGATCAGGGATCTGGCGTCTGTTTATTCCGGCGGAGATATCGACATCCGCGCCGCCGCTGAGGCCTCTTCACGGGAAGCTTCGCCCGAGCTTCTGAACCTTGCCTTTTCTCCCGCCGCCGTTATCACCGTCCCCGCCGGAAGATCTGCGGAAGTCATTTCCGAAGCTTACAAGTTCGGAATTCCGTCGACGATCATTATTCGGAACGCGGGGAGGAAGCCCTGCTTCACGATCGACGCAAAGCCGGATATTTTTGAGATCTCTCCGCAGCTTCTCTCGGGACTGAAATATTCAAGAGCAACGAAGACCTCAGTTTCGGAAGAATATAACGAATGCAATATTGTGAGCCTGGGTATCGCGTCCGACAGAAGCGCGGATATTTCCGCGGTCCGGATCGACGATCCGACATATGACGGGCTCTGTAAGATATCGGCGCGCGGCGGCGTACTCTGTGTCGCCGGGACTGTCGATGCCTGCTCGGGAGGCGCGCTCCCGATGATGATCGCTCTCGACGCCTGGAAGCGCCGTTGCACACCTAAGATCGCCGCATGCAGGTTCTTCCGCGGCAACATGAATTCGGTCACAGTCTTTATCCTCGGAGCCGAAGGCAAGCCGTCGGCAGGGATCTCAGGCCCCGGAGTTCTGGGGTCGGCATCATTCTGGGGCAGAAAGATCACCGACGGTCAGGAACCTGACCAGGATCGCGACGCTCTTGAGCCTGCCTTAAGCGGATCGCCTGCCGCAGCTCCGGCAGTTACCGGCTTTGACGAGTTTGCCTCTCACGCTGCTCAGCTGCCCGGAAGGGGTATGATCTACTCGGATATTTCGGAGCTCTGCGGATCGACTCCGATGCTCGCCTCAAGTCTTGAGCTCCCCGCGAAACTTCTTTACAAGCTTGAACTCTTCAATCCGGCAGGCAGCTCGAAGGACAGGGTCGCGATATCGATGCTGAAAGTCGCGGTCGCGACGGGTAGGCTCAGCCCGGGCGGGTGTGTGATCGAGCCGACCAGCGGCAACACCGGGATCGGACTTGCCGCATACGGTAGACATATGGGCTTCCGCGTCATCATCGTGATGCCCGACAGCATGAGCGCAGAGAGAGTCTCGCTCATCAGGGCATACGGTGCAGAAACGGTGCTGACGCCAGGCGCGGACGGTATGGCAGGCGCTGTCGCCGAAGCTGAGCGACTGCGTGATTCTCTTCCCGGATCGGTCATTCTGTCCCAGTTCGACAATTCTGCAAATCCGCTGGCTCACTACCTTACGACAGGTCCCGAGATCTGGAAGGACACTCACGGGAGCGTCGATATACTTGTGGCCGGTATCGGCACCGGCGGGACGCTATGCGGGACCGCGAGTTATCTCAAGCAGATGAATCCGTCGCTGATCGCCGTCGGATGCGAGCCGGCATCGTCGCCGCTGATCGGAAGAGGCTATTCGGGCAAGCATTCGATCGCCGGCATCGGAGCGAACTTCATTCCTGAGAACTTCGACCGCTCTGTCGTCGATATCATCAGCGAAGTCAGCGACGAAGAAGCCCGTGAGGAGACAAGACGGCTTGTTTCCGAGACCGGACTTCTGACCGGCATATCATCCGGCTGCGCGGCTTTCAAGGCCAGAAAACTGGCTGAACTTCCAGAGAACGAAGGGAAAACGGTCGTGGCTATCCTCCCCGATACCGGCGAGCATTATCTTTCCACCGGTCTGTTTGACTGAGGTCCGGCGGCAAAACAGCCGCCTTATCGCAAATAATATAACAGCAGGGGCTGTTAAAGAAGTCAGAATTCTCTAACAGCCCCTTATGATTATTATCATGGAAAGATTATTCCGCCTCCGTCAAAGAGCTTTCCGCCGGTGAGAGGGACAACCTCTGTACCGTGCTCACGGCAGAAATCGCATATTGCCTCGCCGTCGGGATGCGAGTGGGGATCTCCCGAGAAATATAGCCTGTCCCCGCAAAGTCCCGAGGCCCCGCCGATGAAGCCTCCGTCCCCGTCGCCGTAACCCGGAAGCAAAATATGTCCCGGCCTTATTGTCAGGCAGGGTATCCCGGCACGGAAAGCCGCCGATGCGATCCCGCGGTCTGCGGTGATCAGAGCACCGTCGGCACATGCAGCGGCGGCGCAGGCGCAATAGCCCTGATTTACGAATATAACTTCAGGCAGACAGCCTTCGTGTGAATGAAGGAGTCTTTCTTTGCAGCTTGAAGAGTATTCAGGCGCGGCGCCGGTCACCTCCGGATAGGTCGCAGTCTTCGACGCAAAGATAACGATGCGGCGCTTCTCTGCCGTCTCATCCGCCGATGATCCGGGTTTCCTTCCGGGGCCCGTGAACGCAGGCGCGACATATACCGCCTTTGCACACAGTCCGCAGTCCAGCGGATAGCTTTTGCCTGCAATTTTCGATACAGTACTGATCCTGAGTCCCGCCGACATCAAAATGCGGTCGATCTCCTCACGGGCTGTCATGTTGTAATAATCCTCCCTTACCAGAAGCTCGTCTCCGAGAATGACCACCGAGAGGTCGGCGTGTCCCGAGACTGCGTCCGGAAGGCGGGGATCGGGAGGAAGCAGTATAAGGTCGAATTCTTCCGCCAGTGCGGTCCTTACATCTTCCGTGAAGGCTGAGCCCGCGACCGCGATTGTTTTATTTTGTTTTGCCATCGATATCATATTAAAAAAAAAGACAGACGGTGTTGAAAAAAATCGCTACGCGAGTTTTTTCAACACTGCGACGTTTTTCTCGGCAGGTTACCCTGCCGTTTTTGCCCCGAAATGCTTCAAAAAATGATGCTGTTCCAGGCAAAAAACGAAAAAGTCGGCAACTATCACGGATTCCCGGCCGTGATAGTTGCGGGGCTGTTAAAAAAGTCAATCTTTTTTAACAGCCCCGAACTATCTATATCTTGTCAGCCCTGCTTTTTCATAGTGCGCAGGCAGCGCGCACAGATGCTGACAGTCCTGGTTGAACCGTTCTCGTCAACCTTGACCTTGCGGATATTGGGCTTCCATGCCCTGTTTGTCTTGCGGTGTGAATGAGAAACGGCGTTTCCGAAGACCACACCTTTGCCGCAAACGGCACATTTTGCCATGACTGACACCTCCTATCGAAAAGTAAACGCGAAAATCGCATGCAACAGCGAATATTCTATCACATTTCGAAATAAAAAGCAAGAGTTTTTTTGTTTTTTTTTAAAAATCCTGTTTCTTTTCGGAGATCACAATCTGAATGGAGGATGTTTCAGTCCAAAAAGAAAAATATACTTGACCGGTATAAATAAACGTAGTATAATATTAAAAGATATAATATTTTCACAATGGGTTTTTCTGTGATGAATACCGGAGCCCTTTGTTTCCTCATCCCGTCCGGAGAATGCAGTTTCGTCATTCAAACGCGGTCTTCTTACGGGATCCCGACCAATAATTCAGATTACGGAGCCTTCATGATGAAAAAAGAACTGAATCCAAAGAAACTGATCCTTATCTTTCTCGCGCTTGTCGTTCTTTTCATTCCGACCTATATCGCTATCGGGAGTTATTACAAAAACAAGCCTCAGCCGGTAAAGGAGAACGGGTCAAGAGTACTGACACTGAAGGATCCGAAGCAGAACATCAGCGTCATCACATGGAAGGCGCCGGATGAGATGCCCGAGACCATGGCATTTTTTGAAAAACTGATAAAAGACGCCTCTTCGACGGCATCTGTCCCCGACAGCTTCAGCGGAGGAGATTTCCTGCTTGCGACCTTCGAGGATCTTGACGCCGATAACAACGTTGAAAAATCGGTGGCTTATTCTTTCTATTTCTCGATCGATCCCGACAAGTGCTATTTCAGGGACAGTTCGGGCAAGGCTTACAAGATCGTTAAAGATGAAGCTCTTGAATTTCTCGAGTCGACATATTCGGTATATCTCTACAGCGAGGCCGAACCTCCCGCGCTGAACGTTTCGGGGACCGACATTCAGGCCACCGAGCTCAACTGGTATTATCTCGGGGCGGGAAACAAGTTCCTTCCTCTTTCAAAAGAGGGCGGGACCAACGAAACGATGGACCTCGACGTGGGTAATACTCTTGAATTCAATTTCTCTTCCGAGCCCGGCGAAACTCTGCTCAAGGTCTACAACGGCGAAGAGCTTCTCTACAACGGGGCCCACGGTCTGCTCGGCCCGCTGAACATTTCAAAAAACGCAACACTTAGATTTGAGCTTTACGCCGAATGGCCAAAGACCGACGGGGTATCCTATTACGGAAGCGCGAATTACATATTCAACGCGATGATAACCGCCCCGGCGGAATTCAAGCTCGGCCAGAAGGAAATCTATCAGGGCGAGTTTGCCGTGATCGCAGCCCTGAACGTAAGGGATCCTTCAAAGATCACATTTAAGTCGGAGCCCGAGATAAACTCGGTTCCGGTCTTCTATCCCGCCGGCGAAGTCTGCTACGCTCTGATCCCGGTCTCATACGGACTCAATTACGGCAATTACAAATTCACGGTATCTTACGGAGTGACGACCTCCGAGTTTGAAGTCAAGGTCAACAACTACGAATACTCATACAAGGACGGCAAGCTCGACGTCAGCAAGGCGCTCATAGACAGCTGCTATTCGGCCGCCGACCAGGACGAGTACAAAGCGCTTGTCAAACAGATCTGCACGTCATCCGATTATTCGGTCGCCGAAGGAAAGCTCTTCAGCGGAAAATTCAACAGCTATGAGGAAAAGAACGTTATCCTTCCGGGAGGAGCGACTCTCGTCCTCGGATTTGCCAGGAACGTCAAACTGACCAACGCCGCGACGCCCACATACTTCGAGCATACCGGTGTCGATTTCTCTGTTCCCGCGGGGACCGCAGTTCCCGCAATGAACGCGGGCCGTGTCGTTTATGTCGGTTCCTGCGATGTCCTCGGTCAGTTCGTCGTCGTCGATCACGGTCTCGGACTGAAGAGCTGGTACGCTCATCTCGGCTCCGCCTCGGTCAAAGTCGGCGACACCGTCGAGACCGGCGGTATACTCGGTCTTACCGGCGATTCGGGCCTGACTCCGACCGGCCGCGTGCACGTCGGCTTCACAGTCGGTGAAATCCCGGTTACTCCCTACGGTCTCTGGAACGGAAGACCTGTCTTCCCGACATTCGACTGACGCGCTGCAGGGATCTTTCTTCCCTGGCCCCATCAATTTTTGCAGGTATCAGACTAATTGATTTGCGAAGATCATCAAAGAACTTTTCGCGTGTTCCGCGGAGAATGTGAATTGACGGAGAAAGCTGATTCATTATGAGAAGAAAACTTGCGTTCGCCCTGGCGGTCATCATTGCCGTCCTTATTTCCGCGTTCGCCGTCAGCGCTCAGGACAAGGGACAAAAGGCGCAGAAGGACGGTATCGTCCTTGAACTGTCCGAACCGGACTATCCCTCAGAGGGGGGACTTCCTGTATGGGATCTTTCTCTGACCGACGGCTGTGAATACTGCGACAGCTTCAGGATCACCTTCAGATCTGACAGCAAGTATTTGTTCAATCTTTCCGACGCGTCGGGGCCTCTCCCCGATCCGGGAAATTATACTCTTTCTCCGGGCGACGGACAAACGTCAGTCCTGAAGCTCTCTCTTTCGGAGCCTCTCGACGACGCGTCGGTTGAGACCTCCTCCTCGTCGGGAGACGACGGATCGGGCTGCCGGTCAGCCGGTCCTTTGCCGCTTATCTTTCTCGCGGCGTTCGTCGCGTCCGTCTGGTTTTTCAAGGTTGGGAGAAAAGGCAAAAAGAGCTCCGCCGCGCTTATTCTCGCTTTCTGTCTTCTTTCTTCCGCTGCTCTCTCTCTTGTCCCGCTCACTGCCTCGGCGTCAAACACCGACAGATATTTTGAGATGGAATCATCTTTTACGGCAGACGGCAGAGAGATCCCGTTTACCGTTCGGATCGACTATGTCTACGGTTTTTCCGAATCCGCCGCGGAGGGCACGACCGGAATGGAAAAGTTTGAGATAACATATTACTGGGGTCCGCACCGGGAGCAGGCGACCGACGAGAGTTTTTATATCGCGATCGCCGAAGCCGGATTCACCTCGATCCCGCTTGAGATCAACACCTATGAGAACAACCTCAAGGCGCTGGAGCTCATGAGGAAGCACGGACTTACCTGTTCGGCGCTTTATGACAGCAGGGTGGATAACTGTGTCAACACGCTGAACGACAGCGTGACGGACGCAGCACTGGACGCGGCGCTGAAAGAGGTAGTCGACTCATATAAGGATTACGCCGACGTCATCAAAGGCTGGTGGCTCAGGGACGAGCCCTCTGCCGATTTCTTCCCCGTGCTGGGGAGGGTAGTCGCTTCTTTCAGACGTGTCGATCCCGGAAGAAGCACGATGATCAATCTCTTTCCGACATACGCCAAGGAAAGCACTCAGCTGAGAGCAAAGTCATATAAAGACTACCTTTCGAAATTCATAGAGCAGGTCGATCCTCACTATCTGAGCTACGACCACTATCACTTCCAGACATCAGGTCCCCGTAACGGTTTTTATACGAATATCGAAGCTATCAGGGAAGCCGGTCTTGCGTCGGGCAGAGATCAGATGTCGATAATCCTTCTTACGAAGCACGGTAATTACGCCGACGTCACCGTCGAGCAGCTCTCCTGGGAGGTCAACATTTCGCTTGCCTACGGGATGAAGCGCATATCCTATTTCACCTTCATACTCGATCCCGATCTGCTCGCCCAGAACTGGTCGAACGCCTGCATGCTCTATACCGGCGAAAAATGTCCTCACTACTATATGGTGAGCGGGATAAACCAATGGCTTCTTCCGCTCGGGAACGAGCTGTTCGGAAAAACTTCGACCGCGGTCTTTCACATAGGCACCGCGTCGGAAACGGGGACGCAGAGGTACACCTCCTACGGAGATCTCGGAAGCGTCGAGGGCACCGGGTATGTGGTCGGTTTCTTTGACGACGAAAGCTTCCTTATCGTCAACAAGGCAACGATTTCGGGAGGCACAAAGGAGCTTCTCCTCAACGACATAAGATCAGGGCTCGAGTGGTTTGACACCTCATCCGCATCCTGGAAGAGCGCCGATGACTGCGAAAGCATCAGAAGAAGCGATGACGGCAGATACGCGATAACGACCTCCAGCGGAGGATC
>ONVJ01000023.1 GCA_900321265.1 uncultured Eubacteriales bacterium | reverse complement strand
TTTAAAGTTCCGGGTGTTGACGGGTACCGGCTTCGCCCATCCGAATCCGAAGAGGAGCATCGCGAGGAAGCCCATCGGATCGAGGTGTTTCAGCGGGTTCAGGGTGAGGCGTCCGAGATTTTCCGCGGTCTTATCCCCCAGTTTTGAGGCGACGAGACCGTGCGAATACTCGTGGACGGTCAGCGAAAGAACTATTATCGGGAGCGAGAGGAGAAGCTGGATGAGGTATGACTTTATGTCTCCTCCCGAGGTCAGATATCTAAACATTTATGCGTCCTTGATGTGCTCGGTGAGTTCAGTTTCGGATCCCGAGTTTCTCGGTGAGCAGACGCCTCAGGACGTCGCGGCCCTCTCCCGTCTTTGAAGAGAAGGGGATTATCTCTGTCCCTTCGGGCAGCATAACGCCCCTCAGCTTTTCGAGAGCCGCCGCGCGGGCGGTGCTGCCTAGCTTGTCTGCCTTTGTCGCGACGACGGCAAAGGGGATGCGCGAGCGCGACAGGTAGTCGATCATCATCATGTCGTCGGCCGTAGGGCCCACGCCGAGATCGACGAGCTGCAGGGCGAGCTTAACAAGATTGAAATTCGGGTTTTTCGTGAAGAATCCGTCGGTAAGCGCCGACCACTGCCTTTTTTCAGACTCGGGCCTTCTGGCGAAGCCGTATCCGGGAAGATCGACAAAGACCGCCTTCCCGTCGACGCCGTAAAAGTTGACGGTCACCGTCTTGCCCGGGGTCGAGCTCACCCTGGCGAGCGATTTCCGGCCGAGCAGGCAGTTTATGAGAGAGCTTTTGCCTACGTTTGACCTTCCCGAAAAGACCGCCTGGGGCAGGGGGAGCGAGGGGAACTGCGACGTCCTCCCCGCGCTGATAATAAGCTCAGAATTTGGAAAATTGACCGCCATGGCGTCTCAGAGCACCGCCGCGGGCTTGTCGGGCGGGGTCAGCGGAAGGATGAAGGGCGCTGTCTGCGGCGATTCTCCGTCGGCCGGAGCCGCGGGCCGGGCGGAAGCCGGCGCGAGGGCCTCCTTCAGCACCTGCGCCGCGTCGGAGCAGGGGATGAATCTTATTCCCGCTTTGACTTCCTTGTCGACCTCGTCGAGGTTGGTCATGTTTTCCGCCGGGATGAGCACTGTGCCGACACCCGCCGCGTAGGCGGCCATCGTCTTTTCGCGCAGTCCGCCGATGGCGAGGACCCGGCCGGTTATCGTGACCTCGCCGGTCATGGCGACGTCGGATCTGACCGGTATACCCGAGAGGGCGCTTATCATGGCGGTGACCATCGTCACGCCCGCCGAGGGCCCGTCCTTCGGAACGGCTCCCTCGGGAATATGGATATGGATGTCCTTGGTTTTGTAAAAATCGGGGCTGATGCCGTAATCGGCGGCGATCTTTCTCACATACGTAAAGGCAGCCTTAGCCGATTCCTTCATCACGTCTCCCAGCTGTCCGGTCAGCTCGAGCTTTCCGGTGCCGTCTAGGACGGCAGTCTCGATCTTGAGCAGATCGCCTCCTGCGTCGGTGTAGGCGAGACCGTTTACGACTCCGACCAGATCGGGGCCGCCCGCCTTCTCGGGCATTGCCATACGTCCGCCGAGGTAGGCCTCAAGGTCGGCTCCGGTGACGGTGACATGCTTTACCGCCCCCTCAGATTCGAGGATGGTCTTAGCCGCCTTTCGGCAGATCGAGGCAATATTTCTCTCGAGATTCCTGACGCCTGCTTCTCTGGTGTAGGAATCGATTATCCCGTATACGGCGTCGTCGGTGATCTTCAGCATCCGCCTCGTCAGGCCGTGCCTTTTGATCTGCTTGGGGATCAGGTGGTTCGCGGCGATCGAGAGCTTCTCGCGGCGGGTGTAGCTCGAGAGCTCGATCACCTCCATGCGGTCGAGCAGCGGCTTCGGGATGCGGTCGACCGAGTTCGCAGTCATGATGAAGAAGCATTCCGAGAGGTCGAAGGGATATTCTATGAAATGGTCCCTGAAGTTTTTGTTCTGCTCGGGATCGAGGACTTCGAGCATCGCCGAGGCGGGATCGCCGCGGAGGTCGGAGGTCAGCTTGTCGATCTCGTCAAGCAGCATGAGAGGGTTGCAGACGTTTGCCTGCTTGAGGGCGGTGATGATCCTGCCCGGCATCGCGGCGACGTATGTTTTTCTGTGTCCGCGGATGTCGGCCTCGTCGTGGATGCCGCCCAGCGACACTCTGACGTATTTCCGGTTCATCGCCCTTGCCATCGAGGCGGCGATGGAGGTCTTGCCGGTCCCGGGAGGGCCGACGAGACAGATTATCTGGCTCTTCAGGTCGGGACTGAGCTGCTTTACCGCAAGGTATTCGAGGATCCTTTCCTTGACCTTTTCAAGCCCGTCGTGATCCTCGTCGAGTATCTTCCGCGCGGTCTTGACATTGATCCGGTCTTTTGTCCTGATATTCCATGGGAGCGAGAGGACCTCCTCGATCCAGGTGCGGGAGACCGCCGCCTCGGCCGATCCGAAGGGGGTCTTGAGCAGGCGGTCATTCTCCTTTCGAAGCTTTTCGCGGAGCTCCTCAGGGATGTCGGCGGCGTCGATCCTGGCGGTGAAATCGTCGGGGTCGTCGCTCTCACCGAGTTCGTCCTCGATGACCTTTATCTGTTCGCGGAGGAAGTAGTCGCGCTGGTTTCTCGACATCTGCTCGCTCGTCTTGCTGTGGATCTCCTTCTCAAGCTCAAGGAGCTCGCTCTCGGCGTTCATCACCGATATGAGCAGCGCCGAGCGGGTGAGAGGATGGTATTCCTCGAGGATCATCTGCTTATCGTCGCTCTTTACAAGGACCGACGAGGCTATGAAATCAGAGAGCAGACCGGGGTCGCGGATGTTTTTGGCCGCGATACGGAGCGGCTCGGAGGGCAGGTGCATGAAGGCGAGCATCTTTCCGAGGGTCTCGTTGATCTCGCGGCAGTAGGCCTCGCCTCTCACTCCGCCGCCGTCCTCGAGACGGATCTCTTTCACCATCGCCGAGGCGGTTATCAGCCGGCCTTTTTTGTGATATTCCGACACGGTCGCGCGGCTGCGGCATTCGCAGATGAATCTGACCTTGCCGGCTTCGCGGTTTTTTATCGACTGTCTTATCCTTGCCACGGTACCCACAGTCGCGAGCTTTTCGGGGACTGGGGTCTCGCCGTTGTCGTCTTTTATGTATACGAGCAGCACTGTCTGTCCGAACTGCGGAGCGGCCTCGCCGGCGGCGACCGCGGCGGTGTCGTTCGATTCGAAATCTATCGGCACCGACGGAAAGGCGACGGCGTCGTGGAGTGGTATTACGGGCAGGGTCAGCTGTTCGGCTTTTTCGGTATAGCGGGGCATCTGAAGGTTCCTTTCAAAAGGGTTCTCAAAAATGGATATTTAGTATATAATATCATATTTTTCTTAATTTGTCAATAGAAAAGGGGACCGCCCCGAAAAGACTGACTTTCCGGGGCGGTCAGGGGAATAATCCCGGGAGTTTTGCCGGCTGCCGGTCATCCGGCGCACGGCTCCTCCCGCTCATTTGTCGAATTTCATTCTGAACTGCGGATAGCCGGAGGCGAAGCCGACGTAAACGGTGGCGGAGTATTTTTTGCCCGTCCTCGCGGACACAAGGTCGTTGAACCTGATACCGTTTCCCTGGACGAATATCTTCACCGTCTCGTCGGTCAGCGGACGGCCGATCTTTTCAAAATACTTTTCTTTTTTGTCCAGCGACACCGGGCAGTCGGGGTTCGAGCAGAACCAGGAGCGCCTGCCCGAGTATATATCGCCGCCGCATCTTCCGCATTTGCAGAGGACGGGGAAGCTGCCGTCCTTCGGCAGGGTCTCCTTCGGATGCTTTCTTTCGGGAAGGAAGTCCCTCGGCGCGTCCTCAAGCCTGTTCGCCTGCGCGCAGACGGCTCTCAGGTCGGCGGTCGCCTCGCTCACCACGTCGCCTACCGCCTTTTCGCCCCGGAAGACCTGCTTTAAGGATTTGGACAGGTTCAGCGTCCTGTCCTTTGCCATGTTGATGCCGAGCTTCGCCAGCCAGTCGACGTAGAATTCCCCGCCCGGCGTGATCCCGTAGCGGTTTTTGGAAAGGGTGATGTATTTGCTCTTGATCGCTGCGTCGATGAGTCCGGCTCTGGTCGCCTCGGTGCCTAGTTCGACCTCGCTGATCACCTCCATCGCCTCTTCGTCGTCCTTCAGCTCCTTCTTTTCGGTGGCCGAATAGGGGTTCTTCAGGTAGGCGTTGAGAGTCTCGGCGGTGTAGTGCGGAGGGGGTTCGGTCTCCTTTTCGACCGGTTTGAAGGCGGGGGTTATCTCCTGACCCTTTTCAAGGGGAGGAAGCTCTCCGTTCTTTTTCTTCGGAGGCTCGAAGAGGGTATAGCCCTTCGTTATCACGACGTCGCCGGTCAGCGTGAAGCTCTCCTCGCCGTTGTCGACCGTCAGCGTCGTCCGGTCTACGGTATACTCCTCCGAGCAGAAAACGGCGCAGAATCTCTTGAAGACTGTCGAGTAGATCTTCTTCTCGTCGTCGGGCAGCGCGTTTACGTCGGGTATGCTGTAGGTCGGGGTTATGCCCGAGTGAGACTCGATCTTGGAATCGTCGAAAATGTATTTGCTGTCCCTGAATCTCACCTTGTCGAAAGGCCCGGGATAGGCCTTGTGCAGCGCGTCGATGATGTCCCTCGCCTTCTGCTTTTCGGCTGTCGCCATATACTGCGAGTTCGTTCTCGGGTAGGAGACGTAGCCGGCCTCGTAGAGCTTCTGAAGTATATCGAGGACCTTCTTGGGCTGGAATTTGAATGCTTTTCCGGCTTCTCCCTGAAGGTCCGACAGAGAGAAGAGACGGGGGCGAGGGAGGTTCTTTCTCTCCGACTTTTTGTCAGACACAACTGTTTTCAGAGTGTTGTATTTTTTGCAGAGCTCCCCGCATTCCTCCCGGCTCCCGAGCTTTTTTTTCGAGGTGAGCTTTATCCCGTCGGCGTCATGGACGGCGACGAAATACTTCTCGGGGACGAAGGCGGCGATCGCCCTCTCCCGCTCGCAGATCGCGGTGACGATCGGGGATGTGACTCTTCCGACACGCAGAAGCTTTCCCGATTTCACCGTCGCCATCCTTGTCAGGTTGATCCCGTAGAGCCAGTCGATGAAGGTCCGGGCGTATCCCTCGGCGGCAAGACTGTCGTAGTCGGCGTCGCTCTTCATGGCCGCCAGCTCGGCCGAGATTGTCCTCGGGGTCTGGTCGGGCATCCAGAGGCGGTATACCGGCTTTTTGCATTCCGCTTCGGTAATGATGTTTCTTATGATTATCTCGCCTTCGCGGTCTGAGTCGCCCGCGTTGACGACCGAGGAGACGTCCTCCCGCTTCATCAGCTTCTTCAGCATAGAATACTGGGCCCTGACTCCGGCGTCCTTCTGGATCTTGTATTCGAACTTTTCGGGAATTATCGGGAGAGAGGAGGAGGTCCAGCTCTTGAGGACGGGGTCGTAGTCCTCGGCGTCCTTGAGCTCGAGCAGGTGCCCGAAGGCGCTGGATACGATATACGCGTCGTTCTCAAACCAGCCGCTCTTTCCCTTGTCGGCGACCCACTTCGGCCTCGGGTCTATGGCGGCGACTATGTTCTTCGCGAGCGACGGCTTTTCGGCTATGATCAGTATTTTCGGCATTTTTCCTCCGGGATCCCCGGCGGTGAAGGAGCGGCGCGCGGCGGACTGCCTTCCGCCTCCGCGAGCCTTTTTGGGGACCCTTTGTTTT
This sequence comes from uncultured Eubacteriales bacterium, assembly GCA_900321265.1. GTDB lineage: Bacteria > Bacillota > Clostridia > Oscillospirales > CAG-272 > CAG-390. The sequence continues at coordinate 1,287 of ONVJ01000023.1, read as the reverse complement.
TTATTATAACTCAGATCGGTCCCGAAATCAAGTTTTTTCGGGAAGGCGGCGACAAATATCGGGTTGGGTGTTGAAGAATCGGCGAAAATATGATAAAATATAGTTTAAAATATGCTATTATAGAAAAGAGCGGCTTTTTATGGACAGAATTTGCGGCAGCGTTCTCGAGGCGGTCGGACAGACCCCCGTCATCAGACTGAACAGGATGCCTCTTCCCGGCAGCGCCGAGATCCTGGTGAAATTCGAGGGCCTCAACGTGGGAGGCTCGATCAAGACCAGGACGGCGCTGAACATGATCGAGGCGGCGGAGAAGGAGGGGCTGATCGGCCCCGGCACCGTCATCGTCGAGCCGACCTCGGGCAACCAGGGCATAGGGCTCGCACTCGTCGGAGCGGTTAAGGGATACAGGACGGTCATAATCATGCCTGATTCGGTCAGTGAGGAGAGAAGACTGCTTATCCGCCACTACGGAGCCGAGGTGCGGCTCGTCCACGACGAGGGGGACATCGGCGCCTGCATATCCGAATGCGTAAGGATCGCCGAGGAGATGGCTGCCTCCGATCCGAAGGTCTTTCTCCCACAGCAGTTCAAAAACCGGAACAATACCGACGCCCACAGATATCACACCGCCCTCGAGATCATGGATCAGGTCGCCCGGCCGATCCACGGTTTCTGCTCGGGGATCGGCACCGGCGGGACGCTGACCGGGATCGGCGAGGTCCTGAAGCTGCAGAACCCGGATATCGAGATATGGGCGGTCGAGCCCGAAAACGCCGCGATACTCGCCGGCGGAACGGTCGGCACACACCTCCAGATGGGGATCGGCGACGGAATCATACCCGATATTCTCAACCGGAACATATACGACGCGATCTACGTCGTCCCCGACGAGGAGGCTCTGCGGACGTCGAAGGATCTGGCGAGGCTCGAGGGCCTGATGTGCGGCATATCCAGCGGCACGAACGTCGCCGCCGCGATCAGACTGGCAAAAAAGCTCGGGCCGGGAAAGACGGTCGTTACGATCCTTCCCGACACCGCCGAGAGATACTTCTCGACGCCTCTCTTCGACGACTGAGGCGACGATCCGGTGACTCCGCCTCCGAACGGGCCCTTCCCGGCGGACGGCAAACAGTAAAGAAATGAAGGATCAGTATATGACAGAATACAGCCAAAACCCTTCCCGGGATAAAGATACCTGCGCGGCGGAGGGGAAAAAGGAGTTCCTGACCGAGCTCCACTGCCACACCTCCGAGGTATCGAGGTGCGGAAAGGCGACCGCCGCCCAGG
>ONVJ01000115.1 GCA_900321265.1 uncultured Eubacteriales bacterium | reverse complement strand
CTGCGGCAGATGCGAACTCAGGGATATCCTGGAGGCCTCGGGTCACTCGCAGCTCTATATGGCCTATACGGATAAAGAGGGAGTGCCTACCTCATCATCGATCGTGAAGCTGGTGTCCTTCTGCAGGGTGTGTCATTCATTTTCCGAAAAGAGCACTATGGCTTCAAATCTCTCGTCATACGGGATATCCTTGGCAGCTGTCAGGCACGGCGCAGATGAGATCGTCTTCGAGTATGAGGGGGTATCATATCCATACACCCCGGCAGAGACAGACAACCATACGCACACGGTCCCCGACCGTCCCGAGGGAGCGATGCCGGTCGAACCGAAGGACATCCTGAGCCTTCCCGCGGTGGAAGTTCCGGATATCGGCTATTTGAGTTCCGGGCTTCCGTCGGCAATGATAATGCGGGACGGATCGGTCGTCTATTTCTGCTGGTACAAAAACGGGAACATAGTCACGGCGCGGGTGCTTACCGAGTACCTGCAGGCAGAGGTCGGCGAATGCGTGTGGGGCTGGGCCTTCGATGACATAAAGAGGGTCTGGACGTTCGGCGTCTGGTATCATCCCCAGAGCAGCACCTGGTATTTCAGAAGACTTGACTATGATTCCTCGATCGGATGATACCGGCGGGGGATGATGAACGAAGCTGCCTGAATGTAAAAAACGGTCCGGCCTGTGTCAGACTGTAAACGAATAAAGAGATAAAGAAAAGAGGGAAAAGACTATCGGAAACGGCAAGGATTCGATCAAAGGAAAAAAAAGAAGAGGATCATTTTCCGGATACCGGCAGGGTATCTTGAGGAGAGGCAGGGCCGTCGCGGCGGCGGTTTTGTCGTTGCTGACGGCGATTTCGGTACCGCTGAGGACAGTGGCGGATTCTTCGAACGCCAACGGGACCAACACGACTGTCAACACTGCCGCCTACGCCTTCTACCGCAGATACGAGTACGGCTACCGGGTAACCGTATATGCGGGCCGCGAGATAACCGGTTATCCGTCGGCGGGGGCGGAACTTGACGGCGTTCTGACAGACATGAGCCTTTCGGAGGACGGAGACTTTTTTAAGATCGGCCAGGCAGATCTCGTGAACGCGGCAATGTCCTGGCATATCTCCGACAACACCTACGTCGGAATGAAGAACAAGCAGGATTACCGGTCGGATGTCGGGTCGTTTGCTCCCGTCAGGGCGGGAGACGGGCTGCCCGGGGGCGGGTCTTATTGCTTCTGGGTCTGGAATCTTCCGGTCTTCCGTGGTGAAGACTCGGTCAACAGCTATTACCGCGGAAGCGGGACGAGCAGGTTCTCTCCCGATTATGTCGCCCTGTACGGGACAGAAGACGAGGAGATTCCTGTCGATTCCCTGACTCCGGAGGAATACTTTCTCTCAAGGACGGTGCTGTCGGCGCTTCTCTGTCAGATGAGCTTCGAGAAGACGGGAAACGCCGACTGGTGGCGCTCGCTTTTCGCGGGGGAGCATCCGGTTGTATTCAGAAAAGGAGAGCGGACTCTCGTCTGCGGGAGCGATATCGGTCGCGGGGAGGTCGATCCTTCGTCAGAGTCCTGCTCCGTTGCGTATGCCGTGACCTACGAGCCGCTGGTCCTCTGCTACCTCAGGGGGAGCGCAGACAGCGTTCTCTTTACCGCGACCGAGTTCGCGCTCTCGCAGGGAAGTGTCTGGAACTGGTTCTATACCGCCTCCAATACCCGGCCGGACGGCATCTGGCCGGCAAACGGGAATCACTCCTTCAGGGCAGGCGGGGCGGTATACAACTATGATCCTGTCTGCCTTTATACCGCCGGAAAGCAGGCGCAGGCGGTACAGTCGCTTGTGTTCGGATCGCTTCCGTCGTCTGTCTATCTTGACAGAAGCTGGTTCGGACATCCCGCTTTTTCCTCGACCGTCACCGATGAGGAGGGAAGCAGGATCGTATCAGGGGACGGAAGGTGGTGGTCGGTGCAGGCGATCGTCGAATACGGGGGATGGGGGATGGAATTCTTCTCACCGCTCTCGGCTGCTGAGGAGCCGTCCCCGGAAATTGATCTCGCGATCTCGCCGGTGCTCCCGAACGCAGATTACGTTTCGGGACTCGGGACCGTGATCTCTTTTGCCGTTTCAAACAATTCTTCCGTCAAAGATATCACGCCGGATGACGGGACTTATGTCAGGATAACCGTAAGCGACAGCGACGAAGAGACGCTCTTTTCGCTTCAGCGCAGGTTGAACGCCCTGCCCGCCGGAGCGTCGACAAGAGTATGGACTCCCTATACAGTCCCCGAGGGGACGGCCGGAGACCGGCTTTTCATATCCGGCGAACTGCTGTTCAGGGGAGGCGGAAGCGACCTGACTCCTCAGGACAACAGCTGCTCATTTGATGTGAATGTCGCGCAGCCCCCCGATAATACCGTTCCCGGCGAGGGCTTTTCCCCG
>ONVJ01000153.1 GCA_900321265.1 uncultured Eubacteriales bacterium | reverse complement strand
TCCAGGATGTATTATCACAGCGTAAAAGATATTATTGAAGAAACGAGGCTCGCAAAATGAAAAAAATCGTAAAGAACATGATCTTCTGGGGAGTTGCCTTCCTTGTGACCGCCGTCCTGCTCATCCTCCTCGGACTCAACGTCATAGAGACGACTTCTCTCGGGGTGACGCCGGTCGGTATTGTGCTGTCGGCAGTCTGTCTCGTCTGCATTGTATGGGAGCTCTCCTACGGAAGGGCCTACGCGCTCCCGCTCCTTCTCGCGGTCATCTTCCTCTGCTGGGAGGGAGGTATCGCAAAGGCGTTTTCGATCGGTGTTGACGGCAACATCATCGACAACTGGATCGTCATCGTCGCCGCGATCCTCGTGACCGCAGGCGTCGCGCTCATCGTCAAGTCGGTCAGAAAGAAGGACCGTCCCGGGACGGCCCCCGATCCCCGCTACGATTCCCGCAGGAGCTCGAGGAGCATCTCGATGTCAGAGCTCTACTTCGACGGAGCCTCTCTCGTAAACGGCGACGTCAGCGAGATGATAGGCAACGTCTCGATCTTCATCTCGAACAAGGAGAGATACCGCGGCGGCGGAAGCATCACGGTGAGAAACAACATCGGGGTCGTTTCGCTCCACATCCCAGCCGAGTGGCAGGTGATCTCCGACGTCCGCAGCAATGTCGGTCCGGTCAGGATCCCCGATCACGAGACCGCCGAAGGCGCGGTTTCGATCACTCTCAGGATCACCGAGAACATCGGCCCGGTCGAGGTCATCTACGACTGAGGCGCCGGCGCATCACGGCAGAAAAAACAGTTTCAGGGGTGTCAGGGAACTCACTGTGCGAGTTGCCTGACGCCCCTGAACTCACCATTCCGGAGGCCTTCTGCCTGTTACCTTTCTGCCCAGACGGTTGGCCCACTTTTCGGTGTAGAATTCGGTGTAATTTTTCCTTCTTCTTTTGGTTCCAGGGCGTTGTCCGGTCGCCCGACCTTTCTCCTGCGGGCGGCCCGGTTTCCGCCTCCGGCGGCGCCGCGAGCGGAAGACGCCCGCCCAGATCAGGGATGAAAGTCCGATGAGAGGGAGGTAGAGCGGTCCGAGCAGGACAGACTGGACTGAATGGCCGTATTCATGAATGACGAGAGGGTCATCCGGGCCGTCCGCGCAGCTGCCGAGGAAGATGAATACTCCCAGCGACATGCAGCCCTCGAACCGCCAGGGTGTGACGACAGACAGCCGGAAGATCGACGGACGTCTTCTTTCGAAGACAACGAGAAAGAGAAATATGAGGAGGCCGGCGGCGTTCTGGACGATGCCCCAGGTGAACTGGAGCAGAAACCAGATCGAACTTTTCAAACACCTGATCATCCTGCATCACCCCCCATTCTTCCCGGTTTTCCCCGCGCACCTAATGGATACTCCGTCGCGTAACGGTATAAGTATATCACGCGAGGGCGATGCCCGCAACACTTTTTTGACCGGCGATCCGAAAAAAACGCTCAAAGCAGGGAACTGCGACAGGCGCGTCGCCGGCGGAACGCGGATTTTTTGTCATTATTCCGATAATACATTGACAAAAAAACAGAGATATGTTATAATATAAAATGACATTTGCGGAGGACGTCGCCTGAGTGCCGCAACACCCGTACGAATGTCAAACTGTCTGACGGAGGAAAAAATGGGATATATGAATGTCAGGGAGGCCTCGGAAAGATGGGGGCTTGCCGAGCGGAGAATCACCGCGTTGTGCCGGGACGGAAGGATCGCAGGAGCCGGAAAGAAGGGCAAGACCTGGGAGATCCCCGACGACGCCCCGAAGCCGCTTGACGGGAGGACTTCGGAATACGCCGAGGCGGTAAAGACCGCCGCCATCGCGGAGGCTTCGGGCGGAGTCAGATACAACAGCGGAGACGCGTATCTCACCGCCGTCGCCGCTTTCAGGGAGACATATCTCAAGGAGCCCTTTTCGACCGCCTTCACGCCCTACAGGATATGCCCGATAGGCGCGCATTCCGACCATAATCTGGGAAAGATCACCGGCTTCGCCATAGACAAGGGGATACACATCGCCTACGGGCCGAAATACAACGGGATCATAGAACTTCGCAGTCTGCAGTTTCCGAAACGCGCCCAGTGGCATGTCGCCGGGACACCCGACAGGAAGCAGGACGACTGGGCGGATCATCTGAGAGGGGCGACGATAGCGCTCAACTCGAGGTATCCGCTGAGAGTCGGCCTCTGCGCCGTCATCGACGGGGAACTGCCGATCGGCGGCCTTTCTTCATCTGCCGCGGTGATCATCACATATCTGTCGGCGCTTTCAAGGCTCAACGGGATAACCCTTGAGGCCTCCGAGCTCATAAACATCGCTCTCGAGGCCGAAAACTCCTACGTGGGAGTGTCCTGCGGAAGACTCGACCAGTCCTGCGAGGTGTACTGCAGGAAAAACCATCTTCTGTATCTTGATACCCGCGACAACAGCTACGAGCT
>ONVJ01000045.1 GCA_900321265.1 uncultured Eubacteriales bacterium | reverse complement strand
TTGACGATCTCGGCTCTTCTGGTTATGATGTTTTCTTCTTCGTAAACTGTATAGTAGAGATAGACCTCAAGCCCGGATATGCCGTCGGCAAGCCTGATAACGAGCGTCTCTCCTCCGCGCGATGTGGGTATTCCGGTTATCGCCGGCTTTTTGGGAAGGATAAAATACCCGGCGTAACGCAGATCCGCGACACGGCTTCCGGTCGCTTCGTCGACAGGTATCAGAGCAGGCTCGCGATAGTCCCCAAGATATTCGGTGGAATACTCCTGCATGATATCCTCAAAGAGCAGTTTCGATCCCGGAATGACGGGATTGAAGCTCTTCACTATCTCGGGTCTGTAGTAGGAATAATCGGCGTGAGCGGTCTTTTTACCGTAATAAGACCTCGTCAGATGTCCGGTGGAAGCCACTCGCAGAGCATAGGTAAAATTCTTTCCGTCAAGAAAGAAGCTCCGCCATTTTTCGCAGTATTCGATCATCTCTTTATTCTTATTCCCTTCTGTCTTTCTTTCGGTCTTCAAAAACGCTTTTTTTCGTCCCCGGCGCAGTCTCCTGAGGGCGATTTTTTATAGTATAACACTTTTTTTCCGAAAAAGCAATGAACGAATGACCTCCCGGGCTTCAAAAACTCTGCTGATTGTCGACAAAACCGGTTAAAATTGTAAATTTTTTAAAAACATATTGTAAAAATATATTTCTTATGATATAATATTATAAATCTAATATTATTTATCAAAAAATATATAGTTATGCCTTTTTTTCAAGGAGAACACTCATGCCCTATCTCGACGAAATGACCGAGGTCTGGAACTCAGTCAGGGATTCATTCAGCACCAGACTTCCGGCATCCACGATAAGACTCTGGTTCGACTCGATCAGACTGGAAAAATTCGATGAGACCAGCGACACTCTCTACATAACGACAGATTCCAAGATCAAGCTCGGAACGATCAACAGTAAATTTCTGAACGACATCACCTCCGAGTTCAGCGCCCAGCTCGGTTTTCCGATAACGGTACAGGTCGATCTCCGCCATCCCGAACAGGTCCCTCTTCCCGAAAATCCTCTCGCGAAGACGCCCGAAGACCCATACGGAGGCACGATCCCGCCCTATAACTTCAAATATACCTTCGACAACTTCATCGTCGGCGGATCGAACAAGTTCGCACACGCAGCCTGTATGGCGGTCGCCGAGCACCCCGCGACAAACTACAATCCTCTCTTCATCTACGGACCCAGCGGGATCGGAAAAACTCACCTGCTCTACGCGATAAACGACAGGATCAGCAAAAACAAACCCGACGTAAAGATAATCTTCACCACCGGCGAGGAGTTCACCAACCAGTTCATCGAGGCTCTGTCCCTCAACCAGACGCCTGTTTTCAGAAACAAATACCGCCAGTGCGACATACTTCTGATCGACGACGTCCACTCGATCGCCGGAAAAGCCTCCACGCAGGAGGAATTCTTCAACACCTTCAACGCTCTCTACGAAGACGGGAAGCAGATAATCCTGACCTCCGACCGCCCTCCGAGAGAAATGAAGACTCTTGAAGAAAGACTCAAGACGAGATTCGAGTGGGGCCTTCTCGCCGACATCCAGCCGCCCGATCTCGAACTCAGGATCGCAATCATCAAAAACAAGGCCGAACAGGTCGGAGTCGAGTTTCCCGACGACGTCCTGACCTTCCTCGCAGAAAACCTCAGATCGAACGTCAGGCAGATCGAGGGCGCGATAAAGAAGCTGGCTGCAAAATATTTCGTCGACGGAAATACCGTCGATCTCGACTCGGCAAAATCCTGCGTCGCCGACCTTCTCGACGGCCAGATACCCACCGAAGTCACTGTCTCGAAGATCTTCTCCGCACTTTACGACAGATACGGTCTCACGAAGGAAGAAATCACCGGTCTCAAGCGTTCGCAGAACATCGTCTCGGTAAGACATATCGCCGTTTATCTCATACGCGAGATAACCGAGATGTCCCAGAACAACATCGGAAAGATATTCAACCGCGACCACACGACCGTGATAGCATCGATCGAAAAGGTCGAAAAGAAGATGAAAACAGATTCGGCATACCGGGCAGAGATCAACTCTCTCAAAAAGACTATCGAATCCTGAAAAGACGACTTTTCCACTTTTCCACAGGGACTACTTCTACTATTAATTTATATATATATATATTTATATTTCTACGCCTCAAAATCAGGAAGGAAAGAGAAAAATGAAAATAGTTTTCAACCGCCAGGAGATACTTAACAGCATAGTTCCGATGATGTGCGCCGTCGGAGTCAAAGGCACGAATCCGGCTACAGAATATATCCATATGGAAGCCCGCTCGGATTCCGAGATCGTTCTTACCACATACGATCTTGAAAAGGGGATCAGGTGCACCGTCGAAGGAAAGGTGCTCGAACCCGGCGACTACTGCATCAACGCTTCAAAATTTCTTCAGACTCTGAAGGTCATGGAAAACGAAGAGATCGTTCTTTCGGTAAAAGACAGTCTTGAGACCTCGATCACTTCGGGAAAGGCCTTTTACAAGATGCAGTCGCTTGCCGGCAGCGACTTTCCGCTCATGCCCTCGGTGAAGTCCGGAAGCGGATTTGAGGTAAAATCCGCCGTTCTGAAGGAGATGATCGGTAAGATCGCCTACGCGATGGGAGTCAACGATCAGCGTCCCGTCCTCAACGGAGCGTTTTTCAGGATCACCGGCGAGGAGCTTCTGGTTGTAGCCTGCGACAGCTTCAAGCTGGCAAAATGCGTATGCAGGACAAAAATCCGCAATCTGTCGGAAAGCGAAGAAAAGTATCAGTATATCGTTCCGCAGAAGACGGTGATCGAGCTTCTGAGGATGCTGCCCGACGGAGAGGACGATACCGTCATATTCAACCTCAGCCGCAAGAATATGGTATGCAGTTTTGAAGGACTGACCTTCTACTCAAGGCTTATCGAGGGCGAATATATTGATTTCGACCGGATCATTATAAAAAACCATAAGATAAACGTGACGGTCGACAAGGCTCAGCTTCTCGCCGCTCTTGAAAGAGCAGCCGTAGTGACCGAGGAAAAGGTCCCGGGCAGCACCAGGACGCCTCTGAAGATCTCGGTCGAAGGAAACATCCTTAAGCTGAACGCGGTATCCAGTGTCGGAGTATCCTACGACGAGCTTGAGATCGAACATACCGGCGACGATATCGTTATCTCCTTCAACAACAGAAATCTGATCGATTCGGTCAAATCCTGCACCGGAAAAACAATCAGGATCGAGCTTTCTACTCCTCTGTTCAGCATAAATATCATACCGGTCGATCCGGGCGAGAACAGCGAGGACATATTCTTTATGATGCCGGTCAGGACAAGAGACTGACTGTTTCCTGCTTTTCATAAAAGACCGGATCCGATCTGGTGACTGTCAATGGTCTGTAAAAGAATAACGGTCGGGAATTTCAGAAATATTGTTTCAGCCGACGTTTCGTTTTCCGACGGCGTAAATCTCATATGGGGAGAGAACGCACAGGGAAAAACGAATCTGCTTGAAGCTGTCTGCATGTGTTCCTTCGGAAAATCCTTCCGCGGTGTGAAGGAGAGCGAGTTTATCCGCTTCGACTCTCCCGACACGAGGATCGGGATGATCTACAGCGACAGCTACCGTCAGCAGGAGCTGATGCTCTATTACGACCGTTCCCGTCAGCGCTACATAACTCACAACGGAATAAAGCTTCAGAGACTGTCCGAGCTGGTCGGACGCTTCAGGACGGTCCTTTTCATTCCGGAGCACCTCAACGTCATCAAAGAGGGGCCGTCGATGAGAAGATCATACCTCGATGTCGCCATCTCGCAGCTCAGGCCCGGCTATCTGAAATCTCTTCAGCGCTACAATCACATCCTCAATCAGCGAAACCGGCTGATAAAGGGAGCCGCGGCGAACAGAAGGGATTTTGACGCGACAGTCGAGCTCTGGTCATATCAGTTGGCGACAGAAGCAGCCTCGATCGTCCAGTCGAGGGTGAGATATCTCAGACTGGTTGACGCCGAACTTGAGAAGTCGATATCCGAAATGACCGGGGAGAAAGAAAAGACCTCCCTTGAGTATGTTTTTTCATTCAGGATCGACGAAGATAAGATCGAAGACAGAGAAAAGCTCCGCGATGCCTTTTTCTCCCAGCTGATGTCGAATCACAGCCGTGAGATCGCCGCCGGCGCGACGCTCTGGGGAATACACAAGGACGACGTCAACATCCTGCTGAACGGAAAGAGCGCGAGGATATACGCGTCTCAGGGACAGCAGAGATCGATCGCGCTGGGACTCAAGCTTGCCGAGAGCAGCATTTCGATGAAGGACTCGGGAGAATGGCCGGTGCTGCTGCTCGACGACGTTTTCTCCGAGCTTGACGCCTCCCGCAGAGAGTATCTGACCGAAAGGATGAAGACGGGTCAGGTGATCATGACCGCATGCGGCGACAGCTATGCCGAAAACACCGCCGCAAAGGTGATCACCGTGAAAAAAGGAGAGTTTTTTGAGAATGAAGTCAAAGAAAACGGCGGCTGACGCCGGATCATCCTCCTTTTTTTTGCAGATCGGATCGGGAACTCTCATCCGCGAGAGCGATATAATCGGCATATTTGACACCGACAGCGCGACTGCGTCTTCCCCGATAACGAAAAAATATCTCTCTGAAGCCGAAAAAAACGGAGATATCGAGGCAGATGTCGACGATATCCCGAAGTCCTTCGTGCTTTACAGGGAGCGCACCGTCGATGCCGACGGAAATAAGGGCTGCAGGTTCAGGATCTGTTTTTCCGAGCTTTCAAGCTCGGTCATACTGCAGCGAAGCGGAATACTGCTCTGATCAGCTTTTTTTCACTGCCGCGATGGCCGGCTCCTCACACTGCGGGACCCGGGCGGCGACAATAATGATAAAGATAACGTAACCATCATCTACCGAAAAGAGGTTTGCCTTTTATGTCTGAAAAGAAAATGTCCGGACTTCAGAACGACGAAGAAGAAAAAGAGATAAACGGGACCGGCGCGGCGGAGGACACCGCGGCCGATGAGGAAGAAGAGGAGACTATAGCTCCCCCCGAATTCATAGAGCTGGACGATGACAATTCCGAACTCAACACCGTGGTAGAGGACAACGTCTACACCGAGAGCCAGATCCAGGTGCTCGAAGGCCTCGACGCCGTCAGAAAACGTCCCGGAATGTATATAGGAACGACCTCTGTCCGCGGGCTGCACCATCTCGTGAACGAGATAGTCGACAACTCGATCGACGAGGCTCTCGCCGGTCACTGCGACCTGATAAAGGTAACGGTGAATCCCGACAACAGCGTCACCGTCGAGGACAACGGACGCGGCATCCCCGCCGGAATGCATCCGACGCAGGGCATCCCGACGCCCGAGGTCGTCTACACCATACTCCACGCAGGCGGAAAATTCGGCGGCGAGGGCTACAAGATCGCCGGCGGACTCCACGGAGTCGGAGCGTCGGTCGTCAACGCCCTTTCGGAATGGCTCGAGCTCGAGGACGTCGTAGACGGGATCAGATATACCGAAAGATTCGAACGCGGCGCGGTCGCCAGACCCTTCAAAAACGAGGGCCCGGTCCCCGAGGGAGCTAAAAAGCACGGCGTCACCGTCACCTTCAAGCCTGATCACGAGATATTCGAGACCACCGTCTTCGAATACGACATCCTCCTCAACAGGATGCGCGAGCAGGCCTTCCTCAACGCCGGAGTCAGGATCCTCCTGACCGACGAAAGAGTGAAGAAGGAGGACGGTACCTACAGGCAGACCGATCTCATGTTCGAGGGCGGCATTCGGAACTTCGTCTCCTACCTGACAGGACAGAAGCACTGTGAGGAGATCCACCCCGACATCATATACATGCGCGGCGAGAAGGGCACCAGCCAGGCCGAGATCGCCCTTCAGTACAACACCTCCTACAACGAGACGCTGCTCACCTTCGCGAACAATATGAACACGATCGAGGGCGGTACGCACGAGACAGGCTTCAAGACGGCTCTCACCAGAGTCCTCAACGACTACGCGAGGAAGAACAACATCCTCTCGTCCTCTGATAAGGCTCTGTCCGGCGAGGACTGCAGAGAGGGCATATGCGCCGTCATCAGCGTAAAGCTCGAGGACGCGCAGTTCGAGAGCCAGACCAAGGCGAAGCTCGGCAACTCCGAGATCCGCGCACTCGTCGATACCACAGTCAGCACGAGACTGTCGGAATACTTCGAGGAGAACCCCTCCACCGCAAAGGCGATACTTGAGAAGGCAATGGCCGCCTCGCGCGCCAGAGAGGCCGCCAGGAAGGCCAGGGAGCTCACCAGAAGGAAGGGACTGCTCGAGGGCTCAACACTGCCCGGCAAGCTCTCAGACTGCCAGGAGAGGGACGCCTCGCTCACCGAGATCTATCTCGTCGAGGGAGATTCGGCGGGAGGTTCGGCCAAATCCGGCCGCGACTCGAAGTTCCAGGCCATCCTTCCCCTCCGCGGAAAGGTGCTCAACGTCGAGAAGAGCCGGCTTGACAAGGTATATTCAAACGTCTCGATCATACCGATCGTCCAGGCGCTCGGCTGCGGCATAGGAGAGGATTTCGATATCTCCAAGCTGAGATACGGCAAGATCATCATCATGGCCGATGCCGACGTCGACGGTTCGCACATCAGAATACTGCTTCTCACCTTCTTCTTCCGCCACATGAGGCAGCTGATCGAAGACGGACACGTCTTCCTCGCACAGCCGCCCCTCTACAAGGTCTACAAGCGCGGACGATCGGGCGGCGAGAGATACGCCTTCTCGGACGAGGAGAGAGACCTCTTCATCGAAGAGCTGGGAACGACCGGCGTCGAGGCCGACAGATACAAGGGTCTCGGCGAGATGGACGCCGAACAGCTCTGGGAGACCACGATGGATCCCGAGAAGCGAACGCTCAGAAAGGTCACGATCGACGACGCCATCGCCAGCGACGCCACCTTCTCGCTGCTGATGGGCGACAAGGTCGAGCCCCGCCGCCTCTTCATCGAGGAAAACGCGAAATACGCAGAAAATCTCGATATCTGACCGCAGGCGGCGAAATATGAGATTTGCCGTACTGACGATGAACCCCGGGATCGACAGAGTGCTTTATTTCAGAGAGCCGATGAGACCCGGGAAGATGAACAGGGCATACCGGAGCGTCACCTCGCAGGGCTCGAAGGGCGCCAACGTTGCGATAATGCTCAGGCGTCTCGGCTTTGACGTTGTCTATTATTCCTTTACCGGAGGATATTACGGAAAGCTCTCGGAGGATATCCTGAATAAGGAAAAGGTCGAATGCAGATACACCCCTGCCGCCTGCGGCATCAGGGTGAACACCAAGGTCATCGACGGAAATGGCGTCTGCACCGAGCTCAACGAGGAGGGCGGACCGGTAACTCCGGAGGAGACCGCGGCTTTGCTGGAGGATTTCCTCTCGGATCCCGCAGAGACCGTCTTTATCAGCGGAAGTTTTCCACAGGGTGTGGAAAAGACGGTGTATAAGTCACTTACCGCTGTAGAAAAAGAGCGCGGACGCAACGTCATCCTCGACTGCGCCGGAGAGGCGCTGACACAAGCGGTAGTGTCCCGACCCGATATAATCAAACCAAATATTGATGAGATGCGAGGGCTGCTCGACAGTCTCGGAATGGGGAAAACCCTTTCCCCGGAATGTGAAAAGGATCCCGCTTCCGTCTCGGCGGCTTGTGGTAAACTTGCCGCCGCCTACCGGATCGGCAGGGTCATATGCACTCTTGGGGAAAACGGGGCTGTGGAAAACAGGCTGACCTGCGGGAACTCCGCCGACGGCGGAGAGCCGCTGACCGAGAGCGTCTTCGCTCCGGCGGTAAGGGTGAGGATGAAGGGATTCTCGGGAGCCGGCGACTGCTTTCTCGCCGCCTTCGGGGCCGCAGTCTACGGCTTCGGCATGAAGGACGCCGACGCCCTCCGCTTTGCGTCTGCCTGCGGAGCGGCAAAGGTAAGACTCAGCGGGACTCTTCTTCCGACCGCGAAAAGCGTATACAGATTATTTTCAGAGACAGATAATCACGGAGACAGATAATCATGGATCACAAAAACAGCAACTACACCGATCTCTCCTTCCCGAATCAGAAGATAGTCAATATCGAGATGGACCGGGAGGTCAAAAACTCCTTCATAGAATACGCGATGTCTGTCATCACGTCGAGGGCGCTCCCCGACGTAAGGGACGGCATGAAGCCGGGCCAGCGCCGCGTAATGTGGGCCATGTACGAGGATCATCTGACCTCCGACAGGCCCTTCTGCAAGTCGGCCACGACGGTCGGAAACGTGCTGGGACGCTATCATCCCCACGGAGACGCCGCCGTCTACGGAACGATGGTCAGGATGGCGCAGGACTTTTCCCTGAGATACCCCCTCATCGAGGGTCACGGCAACTTCGGATCGGTCGACGGTGACCCGCCGGCCGCCTACCGTTACACCGAGGCGAGGATGGCGAAGATCGCCGACGAGATGCTCCGCGACATCGACAAGAAGGTCGTCGTGATGGACCGCAACTTCGACAACAGGCGCGAAGAGCCCTCCGTCCTTCCCTCCAGATTCCCCAATCTGCT
>ONVJ01000239.1 GCA_900321265.1 uncultured Eubacteriales bacterium | reverse complement strand
GTCACCAGACTTACCACCGACGTCGGCTACGCCGGCATGGCCTACATGATGGTCATCAGGACGGCGATACGCAGCCCGCTGATGTTCATCTTTGCCGTCATAATGGCCTACATAATGGGCGGCGCGCTTTCGATGACCTTCGTTATCGTCATTCCGCTGCTCGTCTTCGGACTGCTCATCATCGCCAGATTCGCGATGCCCGCCTTCAGGCGCGTTTTCCGCAAATACGACAAGCTGAACGAGTCGATCGAGGAAAACGTCCGCGGGATGCGGATTGTCAAGGGCTTCTCCCGCGAGGAGTATGAGAAGGAGAAGTTCGGGAAGGCGTCCGACAATATTCGAAAGGACTTCACGAAGGCCGAGAAGATCGTCGCCATGAACAATCCCCTCATGCAGATCTGCATGAATTTCAACATGGTATTCGTGCTCCTCGTCGGATCGAAGATGATCGTCTCGAGCGGCGCCGCGAGCCTCGACGTCGGCCATATGTCGTCGATGCTTACCTACGGCATGCAGATACTCATGTCGCTGATGATGCTCTCGATCATCTACGTCATCCTCACGATGTCGGCCGAATCCTTCAGAAGGATCGACGAGGTCCTCCGCGAGGAATCCTCGATAGTCAACCCCGAAAACCCCGTCTTCGAGATGGCGGACGGATCGGTGGACTTTGAAAACGTCAGCTTCAAGTACTCAAGCGAGGCGCACAACTTCGCGCTCGAGGGAGTGAACCTGCACATCCCGTCGGGCGCGACGGTCGGGATCCTCGGCGGGACCGGATCGTCGAAATCCACCCTCGTGCAGCTGATCTCTAGGCTCTACGACACCACCGAGGGCAGCGTGAAGGTCGGAGGCGTCGACGTCAGGGAATACGACCTCGACACCCTCAGGCAGAACGTCTCGATGGTCCTCCAGAAGAACATGCTCTTCTCGGGGACGATCCGGGAGAACCTGCTCTGGGGCGACGCCGGCGCGACCGACGAAGAGATCGCCGAGGCCTGCTCGCTTGCCCAGGCGTCAGAGTTCATATCGGGATTCGCCGACGGCTACGACACCTTCATCGAACAGGGAGGCGCCAACGTTTCGGGCGGACAGAAACAGCGCCTCTGCATCGCCAGGGCGCTTCTGCGGCGCCCGAAGGTGCTCATCCTCGACGACTCGACCTCGGCGGTCGACACCCACACCGATTCGCTGATCAGAGAGGGCTTCCGCAAATATATACCCGAAACGACAAAGATCATAATCGCGCAGAGGGTCGCGTCGGTAATGGACGCCGACATGATAATCATCATGGACGGCGGAAGGATCGCCGACGTCGGTACACACGCCGAGCTTCTTGAGCGCTCGCCGATCTACAGCGAGGTCTATACACAGCAGCTCTTCGGAAAGGAGGCCGAGTAAGATGGCTAAAGATCTTTCCGAAAGACAGATGACGAAAGACGAAAAGACCGCTCCCGGGACCGGCGAGCCGCTCTCAGGAGAAGCCGGAGGACCGCCCTCCGGAAAGGGGAAGGGAAGACTTGATTTTTCCGTCCTCGGAAGAGTCTTCAGGATGCTCCTCCGCGTATACCCGAAGCTGGTCCCCCTGACCGCCTTCTGCATCCTCTTCTGCGCCTGCTGCTCGGTCCTGCCGGCCGTCTTCCAGCAGAAGGCGATCGCGAGGATCGACGCCGAACTCAAAGCCGAGGCGGCGGAATCGGCGATCGCCGAGCCCGAGGCGGCTGCCGCGGCCGAAGCCGAGGGCACCGAATTCATCTCGGACAGGATCGATCTCGGCGCCCACTGGAGCGCCGCCTCGAAGGACATCGTCCGCCTGGTGCTCGTGCTGATCGGCTTTTATCTGCTTTCGATAATCTCCTCGACCGCCTACCGCCTGCTGCTGGCCGAGATCACCCAGGGCTTTCTGTCGGATACACGCAAAAAGATGTTCGACCGGATGCAGAACCTGCCGATAAGCTACTTCGACACTCACCGACACGGCGACATAATGAGCGTCTACACCAACGATATCGACACGCTGCGCGAGCTGGTGTCACAGGCTTTCCCGCAGATGCTGACCTCGGGGGTGATCGTCACCGGAGTCTTCTTCGTCATGCTCTGGTACAGCGTCTGGCTGGCAGCGGTGGTCGTTATCGGAGTGGCTCTGATGCTTACCGTTTCAAAAAAATTCGGCGGAGGCTCCGCCAAATACTTCGTCAGGCAGCAAAAATCCCTTGGAAAGGCGGAGGGCTTCATCCAGGAGATGATGAACGGCCAGAAGGTCGTCAAAGTCTTCACGCATGAGAAAAAATGCACCGATGACTTCAAAAAGCTGAACGAAGAGCTCTACAACGACAGCCGCCGCGCGCACGCCTACGCCAACATCCTGGCGCCGGTCATAATGAACATCGGCAACATCCTCTATGTCGTAATCGCGACGGTCGGCGGTGCGCTGCTCCTGATAAAGACCCCGAACCCCTCGCTGCAGGGACTTCTCCGCGGGACCGGCATCGGCCTTGTAACGATAGACATCGTCGTGCCCTTCCTCAATATGACGAAGCAGTTCACCGGCAACGTCAATCAGCTTGCACAGCAGGTCAACGCGATAGCGATGGCGTCGGCCGGAGCCCGCAGGATCTTCGATCTGCTTGACGCCGAGCCCGAGAGCGACGAAGGCTACGTCACCCTCGTCAACGCGAAGATAGCCGATGACGGAAGCGTCACCGAGTGCGAAGAGCGCACCGGACACTGGGCCTGGAAGCATCCGCACAGGGCGGAGGGCACCGTGACCTATACGCCCCTGAAGGGGGACGTCAGGCTGACCGGCGTCGATTTCGCCTACGTACCCGGCAAGCAGGTGCTCTATGACGTGTCGGTCTTTGCCGAGCCCGGACAGAAGGTCGCCTTCGTTGGCGCGACCGGCGCCGGAAAGACGACTATAACGAACCTCATCAACCGCTTTTACGACATCGCAGACGGAAAGATCAGATATGACGGCATAAACATCAACAAGATAAGGAAGTCGGATCTCCGCCGCTCGCTCGGCATAGTCCTTCAGGACACCAACCTCTTTACCGGGACCGTCATGGACAACATCAGGTACGGCAGGCTGGATGCGACCGACGAAGAGTGCGTGACGGCGGCAAAGCTGGCCGG
>ONVJ01000113.1 GCA_900321265.1 uncultured Eubacteriales bacterium | reverse complement strand
GATCCTGGTATACACCTTTCTTATCGTGGTCGCAATCAGCGTAATTTTTCCATTCTACTGGATGCTCATCTCCTCACTCAAGACGCGAACCGAATATGAACTCAGTCAGCCAACATTCTTCCCAAGAAAGATCGAGACCTATACTATCGAAAAGGAAGATGGCTCTACAATCAAAACAATAATTCCAGAGAACTATGCCAAAGCCTTTAAGTCGGGCAATCTGGGAAGGCTCTTCATCAATACGATGATAGTCGGCGTAGTTTCGACTCTTCTCTCGCTCGTGATCACCGTCCTCACGGCGTTTGCCTTTGCGAGGCTTGAGTTCAAGGGCAAGAACATTCTCTTCGCCGGCCTTCTGGCGACGATGATGATCCCCGGTGAGCTCTTCACGATCACGAACTACATAACCGTCAACCAGCTCGACTGGATGCACACCTACCGCGTCCTGATCGTTCCCTTCCTCGTCAGCGTCTTCTACATCTATCTGCTCCGCCAGAATTTCCTGCAGATACCAAACGAACTCTACCTGGCTGCAAAGGTTGACGGAACGAGCGATTTCAAATACCTCTGCAAGGTAATGGTGCCGCTCTCGCTTCCGACGCTGATAT
Organism: uncultured Eubacteriales bacterium; assembly: GCA_900321265.1. Taxonomy (GTDB): domain Bacteria; phylum Bacillota; class Clostridia; order Oscillospirales; family CAG-272; genus CAG-390. The sequence goes on along the minus strand of ONVJ01000113.1, from coordinate 3,759 downwards.
CGATCACGATACTGAAGATGATGGGCGCCTGGAACTCCTACATCTGGCCGCGACTCGTCGCCAACGACGAAGCCCACAAGCTCATCACAAACGGTCTGAGAAGCGTCAACCTGACCTACTCAGACGGAACCACCGACTACCCGGCCCAGATGGCGGCAGTCGCGATGGTGTCCCTCCCGCTCTTTCTCGTCTTCATTTTCCTGCGCAAGTACATCATGAAGGGTGTAAGCCGCAGCGGAATCAAAGGATAAAATTCTCACTGCAAAGAGGTTAGCAATGAAAAAGATCAGACTTCTCGCGTTCATTCTCGCGATCATCATGTCAGTCGCCGCCTTTGCAAGCTGCTCGGGCTCAAAGGCAAAACCGAACTTCGAAGTCCCTGAGGGCGGTTATGACGGAAGCGAGGTCACCATCAAGTTCTATCACACGATGGGCTCCAACCTCCATGACGTCCTCGTCATCTACATCGAGGAGTTCAACAAGCTCTATCCGAACATCCACATCGAAGAGGAGCAGGTCGGCGGTTACGACGACGTCCGCGACCAGATCAGCAAGGAGATCACCGTCGGCAACCAACCGAACATCGCCTACTGCTATCCCGACCACGTCGCGCTCTACAACATCGCAAAGACCGTCGTTACTCTCGACAATCTGGTCGACAGCAAGATCGAGGTGACGAGAGCCGACGGCACGACCGAGACCCTCGGACTTACCGACGAACAGAAGGCCGACTTCATCGAAGGCTACTACAATGAAGGCAAACAGTTCGGCGACGGTCTCATGTACTCGATGCCCTTCTCGAAATCGACCGAGGTCCTCTACTACAACAAGACCTTCTTCGAGGCAAACAACCTCAAGGTCCCGACGACATGGGACGAGCTCGAGGAAGTCTGCAAGAAGATCAAGCAGATCGATCCCAACTCCATCCCGCTCGGATACGATTCCGAGGCCAACTGGTTCATCACCATGTGCGAGCAGTACGGATCCCCCTACACCAGCCCGACAGGACAGAAATATCTCTTTGACAACGAGACCAACCGCGCCTTCGTCAAGAGATTCCGCGAGTGGTACAGATCCGGCCTCATCACGACCCAGGCGATCTACGGCGCTTACACTTCGGGTCTCTTCACCGCCACCGGAGCCGACGCTCAGAAGAGCTATATGTCGATAGGCTCCTCCGCCGGCGCCACACATCAGCGTCCCGCCAAGGGCACCGACGACCAGTATCCCTTCGAGGTCGGCATAGCCACCATTCCTCAGGTCGACGCGTCGAATCCGAAGGTCATCTCCCAGGGCCCGTCGGTCTGCATCTTCAAGAAGGATAACCCGCAGGAAGTCGTCGCCTCCTGGCTCTTCGTCAAATTCCTGACCACGAGCGTCGAGTTCCAGGCTGAGTTCTCGATCGCCTCCGGATACGTTCCGGTCATCAAGTCGGTCGCCGACAACCCGATCTACGCGAAATTCCTCGAGAGAGCCGACGGATACGACTTCGTTTCCGCGCTTTCCGCAAAGGTCTGCCTTGAGCAGGAGAAGGCCTACTACACCTCTCCGGCATTCAACGGCTCCTCCACAGCCCGCACGCAGGTCGGCGCGCTGCTCTCCAAGTGCCTTGTCTCGGATGACGGCGGAAACGTCGATTCGCTCATCGCCAACGCCTTCAGAGACGCGATCGACGAGTGCGAATACCACGGTTCTTAACACCCGGCAGGACAGAAGATGCAAAGCATAAAAAAGCTGACCGCCGCCCTTCTCGCGCTCCTTCTCCTCCTTCTTCCCTGCCTTGCCTCCTGCAAAAAGGGTGACGGAGAAACAACGGGCGACGGCCCCTCGGGCAAAGATCCGGCGGATTATGCCGCGTCGGTTAAATTCGACAGGTCGGCAGGCACGAAATACTCAGAAGTCACTGTACACTCCTACATCGACGGGGACACGACGCATTTCAACATCCCCGAGGCCGATTACGAGGGCGGGATACTCAAGGCGAGATACATTGCCGTCAACACTCCCGAATCGACCGGAAAGATCGAGGAATGGGGCAAGAAGGCTTCGAAGTTCACAAAAGAAAAGCTCTCGGGAGCCTCGTCGATCATTGTCGAGTCTGACACCGCGAACTGGGACATCGACTCTACCGGCAGCCGCTGCCTCGTCTGGGTCTGGTATAAGCCCGAAGGAGGAAACGATTACCGCAACCTCAACGTCGAGCTGCTTCAGAACGGGCTTGCCATAGCCTCCTCTTCGGCCAACAACAGATACGGTTCTGTCTGCATGGACGCGATCGATCAGGCAAAGGCGCAGAAGCTCAATATCTATTCGGGAGAAAAGGACCCCGACTTCTTTTACGGAGACGCAATCGAGCTGACCCTTTCGGAGCTTCGCCGCAACACCGATACCTACAGCGGACAGAAGGTCGCCTTCGAAGGCGTAGTCACGATCAACAACAACAACGGCGTCTACGTCGAGGAATTCGATCCCGAGCTCGGCATATACAACGGTATGTACATCTACTACGGTTTCGGTCTCTCGGGCGAAGGTCTTGAGATACTGTCGGTCGGGAACCGCGTAAGGATCGTCGGATCCCTGCAGTTCTACGAGACCGGCGGGACCTGGCAGGTCTCGGGACTGACATACCGTCAGATGAAGCCCGACGATCCCGGCAACATCCGGAAGCTGGGCGACGGATTCGAGCCCGCTTGGGCCAAGATCGACACCGCCGCCTGGGCCGGAGGAAAGCTTTCGGTCACCGATGACAGCGGCGCCGCAAAGGAGTACGGCTACGCCGAGCTCCTGCAGTGCAGCACAGTCTCCTGCGAGGGTCTGAAAGTCAAGTCGGTATATACGACCAACAACGAAGGCTCTTCCTCAAACGGAGCCATGACGCTTACCTGCGAGGCTCCCGACGGTACCGAGGTCTCGGTCAGGACTGTCGTTCTTTACGACGATGCCGGCAAGATCATAACCTCGGACAGATACGAAGGAAAGACGATCGACGTCCGCGGAGTCGTCGACTATTACAACGGCGGATATCAGATCAAGGTCTTCTCCGACAGCAAGATCACAGTTCACTGAATCTTATAATCAAGAGGTAAATCAATGAAAAAGTTTTTAGCGATCCTGCTCGCGCTCGTTCTGCCGCTCGGGATCCTCGTCTCCTGCAAGGGCAACGGGGAAAACGACGCGCTCGTCGCGGCGAGAGATTACGTGCAGGCAATGTACAAGGACACCCCTCTGGCCACCGCCAGCGACTACAAGGTAGTTAAGTCGGTCACCATCGACGGCGTCAAATACGAGATCGACTGGTCGGTCGACGCCGCTTCGGGCGTGCAGATCGGCGAGACCGCCGACAACCAGGTGACGATCGACGTCGATGAGAAATCCTCCGAAGACGTCACCTACAAGCTCACCGCCACGGTGAAGGATCCCTCGGGAAAGACCGAGACGGTCTCCTTCGATCACAAGGTCCCCGCCTTCCGTGAACTGTCATGGCAGGAATTCGTCGACGCCAAGAAGGGCGACACCGTAGTCGTCAAGGGTATCGTCACCGGACTTATGGCAAAATCAAAGGGCAATTCCTACAACTGCATCTATATGCAGGACAGCGACGGCGGATACTACGTTTACGGAATGAGCACCGACCCGGTCGCCGACGACGGTATCGAGGTAGGAATGGAAGTCCGAGTCACCGGACAGCGCGACACCTACAGCGGCACCTACGAGATCGCCCAGGGCACCGGCGTCGCCGAGATAATCAAATCCGAAAAG
>ONVJ01000112.1 GCA_900321265.1 uncultured Eubacteriales bacterium | reverse complement strand
GTCGGCAGAAGGCCGGCTGAACCTATGACGGCGTTGACGGCGGCGTCGGCGCGGCTCGTCATGATCATCTCACGAAGCCCTTCGGCCCCCGAAAAGACACGGACGCCGGTGTCGGCAAGTCTGAGGGCAAGATCGGCGGCGGCCGCGGGATCGGTCATGCAGACAGATGCAGGCCTGAAGCGCCTTGCCTGCTCCTCGACTGCCCCGGAACTAGAGTTCGCACAGAGCGATTCGACCCGGTATCCTCCGGACAGGGCGACGTCGCAGGCCTGTCTTCCCACAGACCCGGTCGAGCCGAGTATCATAAGTTTCTTTTCTTTCATGAGACGACTTCCTCAATCGAGGGAAGAAGGTTTAAAAAGCATTCGGCGGCGGCGATGACGGCGGCGGTGGCAAGGACAGAATCAAATCTGTCAAGCACTCCGCCGTGCCCCGGAAAGATACGTCCGAAATCCTTGATGCCGTGTTCCCTTTTGAGGTTCGACATCACAAGATCGCCTATCTGAGAGAAGACTGACGCGACGGCTGCGACAGGAATTATTATCCAGGGCCTGAATTCCGAGATACCGGCTTTCCACAGAATGAATCCGTAGAGCGAGAGGATCGCGACGTTAGTGACTATGCCTCCTACAGCCCCCTCGACAGTCTTCTTCGGACTTACCTCGGGGATCAGCTTGTGCTTTCCGAAAAGCTTTCCGAACACAAAAGCACCGGTGTCGGTCACCCAGGAGGTTATGAAGATAATGTAGAATATCCATCTTCCGGTACCGCTCATGTCGCAGACCAGCACGGCTGAGGCGAATCCGAAGGCGATGTAGATCGCGACAGCCGCGGCCTCAAGAGCATCCGCCAGCCTGATGCCTCCCTTCGAGAACATCGAAGCCGAGAGAAAGATCAGAAGGAATACGGCGGCTGCAGCAGGCGCGGCATTCAGGAAAACGCCGGTTCCGAAGAATCTTATCAGAAGCGGAAAGGCCGAGCAGAAGACGACCGCGACGACAGTCAGCGGAATCTTCCGGTGGATGCCGACGCATCTCATATCCTCAAAGGCGGCGACGCCTCCCATCAGCGCCAGGAAGACCGGCATGACGGGAGTTTCACAGAAATATAAGACCGGAATGAAAACCGCAGCCAGCACAAAAAAGAAAATGATCCTTGTTTTCACCTGATTCACCTTTCAATTGTCTCCCGGCTCCGCCGTGGGACACTGCCGGTCACACCTTCCCGTATCTTCTCTTTCTCCCGAAAAACTCCTCCACGGCAAGATCGATGTCGTGCGGCTTCATATCAGGCCAGAGAGTGTCGGTAAAATAGAATTCGGAGTATGCCGACTGCCACATCAGAAAATTCGACAGTCTTTTCTCGCCTGCGGTCCTGACGATCAGATCGGGATCGGGAATGCCGGCGGTATCGAGATTCGCTCCGATCGCTTCCTCGGTTATCTCCTCGCCCCTTTCGGCGAGCTTTCTGCAGGCGCGGACTATCTCGTCTCTCCCGCCGTATCCGAGGGCGATGTTGAGCCCGTGCGAGTAATGAGCGGTTGCCGCCTCAAGTTTTGCTGCCCTTTCGACGAAGGCTTCGCCGAAGGCAGAAAGATCGCCGATGAACCGCATCCTCAGACTGTCCCTGGAGGCTGTCTTCTCGCATTCGTCCATGTAATCGCCGAGGAGTTTTATGATAGATTCGACCTCATCGCCGGGTCTCCCCCAGTTTTCGGTCGAAAAAGCATAGACGGTCACGTACTTGATGCCTATGTCTCCGCAATACCTGACTATCTCCTTGAAGGCGGCAGCGCCGTAGCGGTGACCCACCTTTCTGGGAAGGCCGCGTTTGGCAGCCCATCTTCCGTTGCCGTCCATTATGAAAGCTATATGACGCAGCCTTCCCGAAGAGATAAGCGAGATGCTCCTTTCCCGGGAAGGCGTGTCTTTTCCGGATGACTGACTCATGCGCGTCAGATATCCATTATCTCTTTCTGCTTATCGGATGTGACGTCGTCAAGTATCTTGATATATTTGTCTGTCAGTTCCTGAACAGATTTTTCAGACGCCTTCTGCTCATCCTCTGTCATCTCTCCGTTCTTCTTCTGGAGTTTGCAGAGATCGTTTGCCTCACGTCTGATATTTCTGACAGCGACCTTTGCCTCCTCGCCCATCTTCTGGATCTGCTTGGAGAGCTCGCGGCGGCGCTCCTCGGTGGGCTGAGGGAAGACGAGTCTGAGGCAGCGTCCGTCGTTGTTGGGGGTGATCCCGATATCCGAGGCGAGTATCGACTTTTCGATCGCCTTCAGAGTCGTCTGGTCATATGGAGTCACGGTGACCGTCTTGGGGTCGGTGACCTTTATATCCGCCATAGTGTTCACCGGAGTGGGCGATCCGTAATACTCAAAAGTGAGCGGAGCGAGAAGCATCGGATTGGCCCGACCCGCTCTGATCAGGGCAAGCTCTTCCTTGTAGACCGAGACGGTCTTTTTCATTTTTTCTTCGTACAGTTTGCAATCCAGTTTCATTTTTCATAGTCCTCCGTATTTCAATCAGTTAATAAATCATTTTAATCTTTATCCGTCATCACTCGCGGAAGGTGATGACGGTTCCGGCGCATTCGCCCCTGAGAGCTCTTTCGATATCCTCGGGATCCCCAAGCCTGAAGGCAAAGGCGTCGGGACCGAAGTCGGAGCCGAATGATGACGCGGTCAGATCAATCGCCCGGAGTCCGAGCGCCGCCATCTCTTTGTAGGAAATCCGGTCGAATCTTTTCGCGTCGGGATATCTGCCGGGATCCTTATCATAGATCCCGTCAATATTTTTGGCGAGAAGGAAGACATCCGCGCCGATCTCGGCGGCCCTGAGGATCCCCGCGGTATCGGTCGAGAAGAAGGGACAGCCCGATCCTCCGGCAAAAAACACCACATCCCCGCGCGAAAGCGCCTCACTGGCCCTGTCGGTCGAATAGTATTCGGCGTAGGGCATCATCGGAGTCGACGTAAAGACAGCTGCCCGGCCTCCGGCCCGGATGACCGCGTCCTTCGCCGCGAGGCAGTTGATCACCGTCGCGAGCATGCCCATCCGGTCGGCGGTCACCCTGTCCATCGATCCTCCGCTGCGGCCGCGCCAGATGTTGCCGGCGCCGAAGATCACCGCGGTCTCGATGCCTTCGGCGGAAATCGCGACAAGCTTTTTGCAGATCGCGTCGAGCAGATCGAAATCGATGATAGAGTCCTTCCCTCTGACCGCCTCTCCGGAAAGCTTCAGAAGGATCCTTTTGTACTTATAACCTTTTCGGGACAAACCTGACGACCCCATTTCATTTTCCTTTCGGCAGAAACAGTATATGAGGATGCTCCAGCGTCCGTGAGTGCCGGACGACAATCGCATCTCATAATATTTTAATATATTTTTTTATATTTGTAAATAGAAATTTGAAAAAATCAGGTTTTAAAGACAAAAAAAGAGCAGAAAAATCTGCATTCCTTTGTAGTTTTTGAACTTCGGTGATCGGTATACGGCGGGATTACGCAGCAAACTGCAGCAAAAAACATGCTGACGGTGAAAATTTGCTGAAAAAACTGTTAAATTTCAAGGCCGGCAGAATCCGCGGAACATATAGCGCAGATTCTGCTCAATAACTGTTGGAGTATACTGATAAGCGACCGGCTTTTGCAGGAAAACCGGCAAATTAGTCGCTGAATCGCGAAGGAATTCCGCGATCTATTCTACCGTATTTATCCCCGATAATTCGTTTTCCGTGAATGCGATCAGCTCTTCCCCGCCGCGGTCTATCCTCTTCGGAATACTGTTCGTCTTCGGGTATCCCCAGACTCCGAAGAAGCCCGACGGACCGGCCAATGAACCTGCCGGCGGCTGCTTTGCGAGAATATAAAAGGGAGCCAGAGACGACTTTTCGGGAGAGTTGAAGAGTCTTCTGAATCTGTTCGCGAGAAAGGAGACGCCCCTCCCGTAGGCGTCGGCGGCAAGAGGTGTCATCGACACTCCCGGATGTATCATATAAACAGCCAGATTCGTGTCTGAAAGACTGCGCGCGAGAGCGCGGCTGAAGATCGCCAGGCAGAGCTTGGAACGTGAGTAGGCGGCAAGATCGCTGTATCGTTTTTCAAAGTAAAAATCCCCGAAATCGATCTTCCTCGCAGTACGGAATACTACCGAAACGGTGTTCATGTAATACACAGGGTGCGGCAGGGACGAAAGATATCCGACAAGTTTCCCGGTGAGCCGGAACACTCCGATATAGTTCGTCCCTATGACGAGCTCAAAGCCATCCTTCGTCTTTCTGCCCGGCTGCCTGAACACGCCGGCGTTGTTTACGAAAATGTCGACATCGATCTTTTCCGAGACGATCCTGTCGGCAAAGGCATCGACCGACGACAGATCGGCGAGATCGAGGCTCATCACTTTGACATTTGAGCCCGGATATTCCCTCCTCAGTTCATCTGCGGCCCCTCCGGCTTTTTTCAGGTTTCTGCAGGCCATTATCACCGAGGCACCGAGAAAGACCGCGACCTCGGCGGTCTTGTATCCGATCCCGCTGCCCGCGCCGGTCACAATGACGGTCTTGCCGCTCAGAGAGGCGCAGCCGGTCTTTTTCAGCCATTTTTTCGTTTTTTCCGAAAGACTCATTCCGGCTCCTCCCTTCATCGCCGCAACAGTTGCGGGGGTGTTAAAAAAGTTCGACTTTTTTAACACCCCCGCAGAATCTGCGGACAGGATACCGCAGATTCTGCTCGAGAATTGCGGTTTTTGCCACTCCAAAGCTTG
>ONVJ01000107.1 GCA_900321265.1 uncultured Eubacteriales bacterium | reverse complement strand
GCGCCGAAGCCGGAAGGGCGGGAGCCGCTTTCGGAGCCGAGGCCGTCATCGGAGTCGGCGGGGGCTCTCCGCTCGACGCAGCCAAGGCGGCCGCCGTATTTCTCGCGAACCCCGGGATCGGAGAGGATGAGTTGTATTCACGCGCCTGGCCGTCAGAACCCGCTCCCGTTATCCTTGTCGGGACGACCGCGGGAACCGGGAGCGAAGTGACTTCGGTATCGGTACTGACCGATTCGAAGGGGAGAAAGCACAGCTTCCGGGACGACGCAGTCTTTGCATCTCTAGCCTTCGGGGATCCCTCATTCACATATTCGATGCCCCTCGAAGTCACGCTTTCAACAGGGATCGATGCCGTCGCTCACTGCGTCGAGAGCTGGTTTTCAAAGAAGGCGACGGATCTCTCCCGTGCGGCTTCCGCATCGGGGATACGGAAGATAACCGGGCCGCTCTCCGCCGCGGCAGCTGGAAAGGAGCTCTCTCCTGCGGAGCGGTCGGACATCTACAGCGGCTCGCTGCTCGGAGGCATCGCGATATCCGTCACGGGAACATGTTTTCCGCATAACGTCGGATACTACCTCACCGAGAGCCGCGGGCTTCCGCACGGATTTGCCTGCGCGGTATTCATGGAGGATCTGCTGAGATTTGAACTCGGGATCTGTCCGGAATACGCGTCGGCGCTCTTTCTGGAATCGGGAACCGGCTTTGAGGAACTGTCTGCTCTCGCTGCCGCCTGCCTTGCCGGATCGGCTGCCGAAGAGATCTCGATGTCGAAAGACGAGATCGGGAGAGCGCTTCCCAGATGGGAGAACGCCGGATCGGTGAAGAATACGGTCGGATCTCCGGGGACAGACTTTATCGAAGCGATACTTAAGAATCATTTTATAAAATAACCTCCGGAGTCAGATCCGGAGGAAATGAAGACTGCAAAAGGAAGGATAACCGACATGTACAGATCAAAAGAGAACGCCCTGACCGAATCGAAATGCATCAGAAACGGCATCGGGGAGACTCATATGACCAAGATACTCAACGGCGCCGACGAGATGTACGGAAAGGGAAGATTGTTCAACATCATGGTCATCGATCCCGGAAACAGCATCGGCGAGCATTACCACACCGGAGACAACGAGATATTTTACTTTCTCTCGGGCACCGGTGTCTACAACGACAACGGCACCGAGGTCAGAGTCGGTCCGGGCGACACCGTCGTCTGCAATGACGGCGAGAAGCACAGCCTCAGAAACGACGGCGACGAACCGCTCCGCTTCATCGCGCTGATCCTTTTCTGAAAAAGAACTGTTGCATTTGTCTTTTGCGACCGAATTTCATTTATTTGTTGACAAAAGCGATCATCGGTTGTATAATAATAACAACATCGAATAGAGGCTGCGGAAAGCATAAGTAGGGGAAAACGAGACCGCCGGGTCGTTATCAGTTTCTCCCAAAGGGATTTCCGCCGAAACCGAGGGTCTTCGGAAGGCCCGCCGGTTGGGACGCAGGACAATATCCTGCGGACTGTCACAACTTTGTGGAGAGCTATCCGGTCGTCATTATATGATCTTTGTTTGTATGATGCGGCGCGGTATTCCCGCGCCGCATTATCTTTATCTGTTATTCATTTCTGAAAGGAAGAAATACAATGAAAAGACTTCTCACTCTCACTCTCGCGCTCGTCATGGCGCTCTCTCTCTGTCTTGCCGGATGCACCGGATCGGTACAGAAGAAGGACATAAGCGGAGCCAAGAACCTCGCCGATCTGGCAGGCGCCAAGATCGCCGCCCAGGCCGGGACCTTCCACGCCGACGCGCTTGAGCAGATCAAAGACGTAAAATCCTCAACATATCCCGAATTCGCCGATCTTCTCACCGCCCTCAAGAGCGGAGCGATCGACGGCTACATCGCCGAAGAGCCCACCGCCATCTCGGTCTGCCTCGGCGACGAGACTCTTGACTATCTGAAATTCAAGAACAACGACACCGGCTTTACCGCCACCGACGCCGATGTCGGAATCGCCGTCGCTCTCAAGAAGGGCTCCGAACTTGTCTCGCAGATAAACACCGTCCTCGCCGAGATCACCGAAGAGCAGAGAAGCGAGCTCATGAACCAGATGGTCAAGCTCGCCAACGGACAGAAGGTTGAAACACTTGCTATCAGTTCCGAGACTCCCGCAAATCCGACCGGGACGCTCAAGGTCGCCATGGAGTGCGCCTACGAGCCCTTCAACTGGACCGATCTCAACACCCCGTCCACCGGAGCCGTCGAGATCTACGACCAGAACGGGACTGTCAGAGCCGGCAGCTACGCCAACGGCTACGACGTGCAGATCGCGAAATATATCGCAGACAAACTCGGCCTGAAGCTTGAGATCTATGCCGTCGAGTGGGATTCGCTGCTTCCCGCCGTCCAGGCCGGGACAGTCGACGCTATCATCGCCGGAATGAGTCCGACCGAGGAGAGAGCGCAGGAGGTCGACTTCTCAAGCGTCTACTACTCCTCCAACCTCGTCGTGATCTTCAAAAAGAACTGATACGGGGAAGTAATTTCCGAAAATGATCGAATTCTTCAAAGACGTCGCCTTTATATTCAGAGACTACTGGCGGGTGCTCCTCACCGGTATCGGCTACACAATGCTGATATCTGTGACCGGCACCCTTGCCGGCCTGCTTATCGGGCTGCTGACCGGAATCGTCAGGACCGCGCCGATGTCGGGGCACCGCTTTGTCAGGGTGATCCAGAAGGTGATCAACCGGATCATAATGATCTACATCGACATCTTCCGCGGCACTCCTATGATGGTCCAGGCGATGGTCATATACTGGGGATACGCCTTCGCCAACGACGGCGAGACGCTTCCGCTGCTCGCCTCGGGGATCATTATCGTATCGATCAATACCGGAGCTTATATGGCTGAGATCGTCCGCGGCGGCATCATATCGATCGACAAGGGCCAGACTGAAGGCGCTCTCGCCATCGGGATGCGGCACTCACAGCTCATGCTTTATGTCATAATCCCGCAGCTGATGCGCAATATCCTGCCGTCTGTCAGCAACGAGTTTGTCATCAACATCAAGGACACCTCTGTACTAAACGTCATCGGCGTTACCGAGCTCTACTACTTTGCCGCGGTCATAAAAAGGCAGAATTTCAAGACCTTCCAGACCTATCTTGTAGTCTGCGTGCTTTATTTCGTGCTGACATACACGATCACGAGGCTTCTCAGGTGGGCTGAAAAGAAACTGTCGGGCAGCGCCAATTACGTGATCTGCGGCTCGCAGAGCGATCCGGATGCAGAGATCAGGGTCGACGGAGAGCGCGAAGGGGAGGCGCAGGTATGAACGTGCAGAGCAGTTCCGCGCCGGTGATCGAGGTCAGGCATCTGCGCAAATCCTTCGGAGACAACGAGGTCCTTCACGACATATCGCTGTCGGTTGAAAAGGGCGAGGTCGTAAGCGTCATAGGCTCATCGGGCTCGGGCAAGAGCACGATGCTCAGATGCATAAACCTTCTTGAGACGCCGACGGGCGGTGACATCCTCTTCAACGGAAGAAGCGTGCTAGAAAAAAAGACCGACATCAGCCGCTACCGCGCCAAGGTCGGAATGGTCTTTCAGTCCTTCAATCTCTTCAACAATATGAACGTGCTGAAGAACTGCACCGTCGGACAGATAAAGGTCTTAGGCAGAAAAAAAGAGGAGGCCGAGAAGATCGCTCTTGACTACCTCGCGAAGGTCGGGATGGACAGGTATATCAACGCGCGTCCCGCTCAGCTCTCGGGCGGTCAAAAGCAGCGTGTGGCGATAGCAAGGACGCTTGCCATGTCACCCGAGGTAATCCTTTTCGACGAGCCGACATCCGCCCTCGACCCCGAGACGGTCGGCGAGGTGCTCGAGGTCATGCGCCGGATGGCGGAATCGGGCTTTACGATGATCGTCGTGACTCACGAGATGGCCTTCGCGCGCGACGTTTCGTCGAGAGTGATATTCATGGACGGCGGCGTAATCGCCGAGGAGGGAAGCCCGGAGAAGATCTTCGGGGCTCCCGAGCAGCAGCGCACGCGGGAGTTTCTGTCTAGATATCTCGCCGGTTAAAAATATCATTTCAATTTCAGTGAATGACGGAGAGTTTTGCCATGAAAATGAAGATCGATCACGACTACCACATCCACTCATATCTTTCCTCATGCTCACGCGATCCCGAGCAGAACGCCGAGCGGATCCTGAAATACGCCGTCGACAACGGCTTTTCCTCGATCTGCATCACCGACCATTTCTGGGACAGCGACGTCCCCGGCGCGTCGGGATGGTACCAGCCGCAGGATCTTAAACATATCAGCGAGCTCCTGCCGCTGCCGCAGGCCGAGGGAGTAGATTTTCTTTTCGGCTGCGAGACCGATATGGACAAGTATTTTACGATCGGGATCTCTGACAAAGTCGCCGATATGATGGACTTCATAATCGTCCCGACGACGCATCTCCACATGAAGGGATTCACCATCGACGCCGATATCGGCATGGGGGACGACCCGGATGCCCTGAAGCGCCGCACCGAGCTCTATGTCACCAGGTTCCAGAAGCTCCTCGACGCCGATCTGCCCTTCGAGAAGGTCGGCATCGCGCATCTTTCCTGCGGTCTCGTCTGCAGGGAGCCGGCGGGGTCTGTCCTGAAGATCCTCGACGCCATCCCCGAGGAGACCTTTGCCGATCTCTTCCGCCAGACGGCGAAGAAGGGAATGGCGGTCGAGCTCAACTTTGGCGTCAACGGTTACGACTACGCCAGCCTCGGGCTCGTCCTCAAGCCCTATTTCATTGCAAAGAAATGCGGCTGCAAATTCTATTTCGGCAGCGACGCCCACCATCCGGCGTCTCTTGACGCGGCTCCCGAAAGATTCAAAAGGACCGCCGATCTTCTCGGCCTCACCGAAGAAGACAGATACGTCATCCCGAAGCTTCGCGGGAAAACAGTTGCGGAGAACGCGTGAAGTTGCTTTCGGCGAAAATAAAAAAGGCGCTCTTCGGGCGCCTTTTTTTATTGCAGACTGTTATCCCTCGGTTTCAAAGCAGGAACGCCAGCATTTCCGCGGTGTGCCTGTAGTCGTCGACTTCGATATAGTCAAGCCCGAAGATTCTGACGTGGCTGTCTCCGCCTCCGTCGGCGAAATCGTCGCCCACGTAGAGGATATCCTCTTTTTCGATGCCGAATTTTGCGGCGTATGTCATTATCGCGTCGTATTTGTTGTATTTTTTTGCGGAGAAATCAAAAGAGGAAGTGCCTCCGATATATACCGAATAATCGGGGAAGAGCCGTAGTATCTCGGGGTAGATCGCGCGTCTTTTCGACCTGTCGGGATCGAATGCGAGCTTGTCTTCGATCGCCGCCTTGGTGCCGATGAGCGGGAATGTCACCATTCCCGACTCGTGAAACTCGACGGGGTCCCCGGCGTATTTCGTATAGCCGTATTTTTCCCGGAGGAAATCGGTCGTCCTTCTGAAATAATCGCGGTCGGGCTCGTGACGGTCGGTCCTTATGATCCTGAATACCCCGTTCTCGATGGTGCTCTCCTGCATGCCGTAGTTCCCGATGATATCGATGGGATACTCTCCCATCTGCCCGTAGATCCTAGGGCAGTTTCCGGCGCCGACCATGGCCAGCCGGTATTTCTTTCCGAGCTCGTCAAGAAGTCTGCGGTTTTCGTCGCCGAGCGGGGAGCGGTGCTGCGTCAGCGTGCCGTCAAGATCAAAGCAGATGAGTTTTTTCATTTGTGTGTCCTTCCCAAGGTAAACTGTTGAACAATCATATTATATCATTAAACAGACGCATGTTCAAGAAAAATTCTGCGTGTTGAAATTGCTTTTCCCGCAATTCCGCGGCTCATTTTGCAACGGTACAAACAGACAGGCTAAAAAATGAACCGGTAAAGCTTTCTGTAACAAGCTCGAATACTGAACAGATCTGAATGCAGTTTATTTTTCAGCGCACACCGAACCAGGAAAAATGACCATTTTCGTCAGATTGTGATCGTATCGGATTGCAACCTGAAATCCTGAGTCGGATATTGGCGGATATCGGCAGAAGAAAAGTCTTTACAAAATCAATAAAAGAGAGTATAATTAACTTGATTTATATAACGGCAGGGAAGGCTTTATCCTCGCCTGCGATATGCTGCCTGAACTTGCTGTTCACGATCACTTCACCACGGAGACTGAGCCTTTGAAGATCACCGAAATACTTGAAAAAAAGGAGAGAACGCTCTCGTTCGAGGTCTTTCCTCCCAAAACGTACGACAAATTCGATACCGTGAGAGACGCCACCGAGGCGGTCGCCGCGCTGAAGCCCGACTATATGAGCGTGACCTTCGGCGCAGGAGGTTCGGGCGCGAGGTACACCCTTCCGATCGCCGCGAACATCGAGCAGAAGTTCGGAGTTCCGGTAATACACCATCTGACATGCGTCGGATCGACGACCGAGAACATCGACGAGAAGCTGATGTTCATGAGGATGGTCGGCGTATGCAACGTCCTTGCGCTGAGGGGCGACATTCCAGATGGCGACGATCCCTCGTCATGGGCTTTCAAACACGCCGACGCTCTCTGCGCATATATCAAGTCGAGGGGCGATTTCTGCGTCGGAGGCGCCTGCTATCCCGAAAAGCATCCCGACGCTCAGACAATCGACGAGGACATCGCCAACCTGAAAAAGAAGGTCGATGCCGGCTGCGACTTCCTTACGACTCAGCTTTTTCTTGACAACGCAGTTTTCTACCGCTTCGTCGAAAAGGTCCGCGCCGCAGGCATCGGGATCCCGGTCACGGCCGGTATCATGCCGATCACGTCTGTGAAACAGTTCGACAGGATAGCGGTCCTGTCGGGCTCAAAGATCCCCGAAAAGCTCCTTTCGATCGCCGCGAGATATTCAGACGATTCTGAGGGGATGAGAGCTGCCGGGATCGGATTTGCCATCGAACAGATCGCCGGTCTTTACGCTTCCGGTGTCAAGAACATCCACCTTTATACGATGAACAGCGCGGCCGTCGCTCGCGAGATAGTCGCGGCTTTCCCGGGCGTCCTGGGCGGAGAGAACTGACAGCCGTTTTTTGGCAAAGTCATTCGAATACCTATAGAAAGATCAGTTTATTCTCTACGGAGTAACAGGGGACGGACAGAAATATGGACAGTGGAAACAAATATACTCAAGACTCTCCGTCCTTCAGGGACCGGCTGAAGTCTGACCGATTCATATATTTTGACGGGGGAATGGGGACTCTCCTCCATTCAAGAGGTCTTCCCGCCGGAATGTCTCCCGAGATCTGGGGAATAACGCGTCCCGACGTTCTCGTGAAGGCGCACCGGGAATATATTGAAGCCGGAGCCGATATCATTAAAACAAACACATTCGGCGTCAACGGCTTCCGCTGTCCTTCCGAACTCGGATACTCTGTTGAAAGGTTCGTCACCGCCGCGATCCGCAATGTCAGGCGCGCCTCAGAGGGCTGCGGCAGGAAGATATACACAGCGCTCGACATAGGTCCGACCGGCAGGCTCGTCGGCCAGGAGATAAGCTTCGATGAGGCGTACGACGCCTTCCTTCCGACAGTCAGGGCAGGCGCGGACATCTGCGACCTGGTGCTGATCGAGACCTTCGGAGAACTTGCCGAGCTCAGGGCGGCGATCCTCTGCGCAAAGGACAACTGCGATCTTCCGGTCGTAGTGACCGGTGTTTTCGGAGCCGACGGACGGACATTCACCGGCGTCCCCGCCGCTGTCATGGGCGCCGTCGCCGAGGCGATGGGTGCCGACGCCTTCGGAATGAACTGTTCCGCCGGACCCGATCTGATGCTCCGGATCCTCCCGTCGGTGGTATCCGAGGTCTCGATCCCGGTATGCGTAAACCCGAACGCCGGTCTTCCCAGGGGCAGCACCTCCGGATCCGCCTCATACAGCTGCGGTCCGGAAGAATTCGCTGAAAAAATGAAACTGATCGCCGAGGGAGGAGCGCTGCTCGTCGGCGGCTGCTGCGGCACGACGCCCGCTCACATTGAGGCGATGAAGTCGCGGCTGGAAGGTTTGATCCCCGAAAAGCGCCGGTCGGCTGTTCCGTCATGCAGGATCTGCTCGTCTTCCTCGATATTCAGATTCGGCGACGGCAGGCTTGCCGTCATCGGAGAGAGGATAAACCCAACGGGGAAGAAGCGCTTCAAAGAGGCGCTTCGCGCCGGCGACAGCGGATACGCGATGACAGAGGCGGTAGCACAGACCGCGAACGGAGCCGACATTCTCGACATCAACGTCGGGATACCCGAGATAGACGAAAAGAAGGTCCTTGCGGAGACTGTCGCATCGGTACAGAAGATCTGTCAGCTTCCGCTTCAGATCGATACTGCCTCCCCTGAAGCTATGGAGGCGGCGCTCAGGCAATACAACGGTATACCGCTCATCAACTCGGTAAACGGCAGAGAGGAATCGATGTCGCGCCTGCTTCCGCTGGCAAAGAGATATGGCGGAGTTCTGATAGCGCTGACACTTGACGGGAACGGGATCCCCGACACACCCGAAGGCAGACTGGCCATCGCCGAAAGGATCGTCGCACGGGCGGAATCGATGGGCATCGGCCGCGAGAGGATAATCGTCGATCCACTTACCCTGACTCTCGGAGCCGATCCGCAGGCGGCGGAAAAGACTCTCGGCGCGCTTAGACTGATAAAGGAAAAGCTCGGCGTCAGGACATCTCTCGGAGTTTCAAACATCTCCTTCGGCCTTCCCGACCGTGAGACGGTAAATATCAGCTTCCTGAGAGCCGCGATCGAAGCCGGACTTGACGCGGCGATAATGAATCCCGGTTCTGAAGGCATGATGAGGGCGGCGCGAGGATTTGAGAGCCGCGACGGAGAGTCGATCGATCTTGCGGGAGCCGGATCTGCGTCGGTGCGCGAAGGCGCCGATCTCTCGACCCTTTCGGGCTGCATCGCAGCGGGGATCTCTTCCGAAGCGGTCTCGCTCGCCGAAAAGCTCTGCGCCGCAGCCGATCCTCAGGAGCTGATCACCGGAGAGGTAATACCCGCCCTCGACCGCGTAGGCCGCGATTTCGAGGCCGGCAGGATCTTTCTTCCCGGACTTCTGGCCGCTGCAGACGCCGCGGTATCCTCGCTTGCCGTCATTACCTCCGCGATCGGGAAGATGTCGGGAGGCAGCCTGACCGGGCGCGGGAAGGTCGTTCTCGCGACTGTCGAGGGAGATATCCACGACATCGGAAAGAATATCGTCGGGGTCATGCTCCGGAGCTACGGTTTTGAGGTGATCGATCTCGGAAAGAACGTCCCGCCCGCCGCCGTCTGCGACGCCTGCACTCCCGACGTGAAGCTGGTCGGCCTTTCGGCGCTGATGACGACCACCGTTCCTTCGATGGCAAGAACTATCGCCATGCTGAGGGAGCGGGCTCCCTGGGTCAGGGTCATCGTCGGAGGTGCGGTGCTAACCGCCGGATACGCAAAGACGATAGGCGCCGACGCCTATTCACCCGACGCGATCGGTACAGTCAGATACGCGGAAGAAATATATTCAAAAAACCTCACGAACAGCCAAGTATGAGCTGTTCCGTCTTGAATTTACCCTTGTGTTTTTCGATTGGCCGGATCAGGATGAACTGCCGACAGGCAGTCTTAATAAAGAATTTTTTATTGAAAGTGAGTAATAGTCAGAAATGAAGACCATCACTGTTCCTGACATGATGTGCCCGAGATGCGTCGCCAGGATCAAGCGCGCTCTCGATGAAAAGAGTATACCCGCTGAGGTCACTCTTGAAGGAAAAAAGATAACCTTGGAAGACGAATATCTTGAAGCTGCGCTGGCAGTCGTGACAGAGGCGGGATACAAGCCTGAAGCTGAAAAAAAATGAAGGGCTCCTATCCGATTCTCGACAGGATCGGTTCTGCGGAAGATCTGAGAGAACTCAGCCCCGAGGAAACTGACGAGCTGGCTGATGAGATAAGAGATTATCTGGTCGGGACAGTTCCGGTCACCGGCGGCCATCTGGCTTCGAATCTCGGGGTTGTCGAGCTTACTCTCGCGCTTCACAGAGTCTTTGACACTCCGCGCGACAGCATCGTATGGGATGTCGGTCATCAAAGCTATGTTCACAAACTGGTGACCGGTCGACGCGACCGTTTCGATACCCTGAGGAAACCCGGCGGGCTGTCGGGATTCACAAAAAGATCCGAGAGCGAATACGATATATTCGGCGCCGGTCACAGTTCGACGTCTCTCTCAGCGGCTCTCGGAATCGCCGAGGCTGAAAAACTGAGGGGCGGCACATCTTATACCGTGGCCGTCATCGGCGACGGGGCCTTCACCGGAGGTATGATCCACGAGGCGCTCAACAACTGTCCGTCCGCTTCGGATCTGAGGCTTGTGATTGTGATCAACGAGAATGAGATGTCGATATCAAAGAATATCGGCGCCTTTGCAAGATCGCTCTCAAAACTCAGGTCTACACCGGGTTACTTCAGGACCAAGAACGCCACAAAATCCTTCCTGTCGCATATACCGCTGCTGGGAAAACTTCTGACCAAACTGGTTGTATCCCTGAAAAAAAGGATCAAAAACGCCCTTTACGGCTCAAATATCTTTGAAGATCTTGGACTCTTTTATCTTGGACCGGTTGACGGAAATGACAGAAGGCAGCTTGAAGCGGTGCTTACCGAGGCTTCGAAGACAGTCGGAAGCACTGTCGTCCATGTCAAGACCGTCAAGGGCAAAGGATACGAACCAGCAGAGAAGGATCCTGACGAGTATCATTCGATCCCTCCGGCGGGCAGTGAGACTGGAAACGCCTTTTCGGCGGCTTTCGGTGAGACTCTCTGCCGCGAGGCCGAAGTCGAACCCCGCCTCTGCGCCGTTACGGCGGCGATGGAGAAGGGGACCGGACTCTCGGATTTTCACAGACGCTATCCCGACAGATTCTTTGACGTCGGGATCGCCGAGGAGCACGCGGTCACCTTTTCCGCGGGTCTTTCCGCAGGAGGAATGATCCCCGTCTGCGCAATTTATTCTACTTTTCTTCAGAGGGCGTTCGATTCTGTGATACACGACGCTGCGCTTCAGTCGCTGCCTCTCGTCCTGTGCATAGACCGGGCGGGCCTTAATTCGGGCGACGGGGCAACGCACCACGGCATTTTTGACGTGTCGTTTCTTTCGTCGGTCCCGGGGACCGAGATATTTACCCCGGCTACTGTCGACGCCCTCAGGGCGTCTGTCAGGGCCGCTATCGCGTCGGGAGCAGTCGCCGCGGTGAGGTATCCATCGGGTGGAGAGGATCCACTGGTCGTCAGTGAGTTTTATCCCGAAGGCTTTACCGCTCTGTCGGGAGTCAGATTCTCGAGAATGAGCGGTGACAGTATTCCTGATACCGTCATCATCTGCCACGGAAGGATGGCGCGGACCGCGATCGACGCGGCAGATATCCTGAAAAAACGCGGTATCGACTGCGGTCTCGCGCTCTGCGAGATAATCAAGCCTTATGAAGTGCCCGCAAAGCTGATCTGTGACAGACTCGGCGAAGGGAATCGCCATCTTGTGTTTATCGAAGAGGAGATAAGGTCGGGCGGTTTCGGAATGAATCTGTCCGATGCCATCGACAGGATCTCGGCTCCCGGGAAATTCTGCTCACTCGTTATAGGCACCGAGGAATCCTTTGCGGTCCCCTCAGAGTCAGAGACCGTCTTCTCGGCAGCCGGAGTTTCGCCCGAACAGATCGCCGGCAGAACAGAGGCTTTCCTGAAGAACGGCTGAGATCGCGATCAGATTCGGATAGGCTTTTGCTCGTATGAAAGCACCCGGGCTTTCTTCCGGCGCGAATTAAAAAGTTATCACATTAACAATAATAAATCATTTGCCCCAGGGAAATCCCCGAGGGCAGGGAAAAGGAACAAAAAGATGAAAAAGAGACTGCTTGTGACAGTGTCGCTGACACTGGCGACCGTCATCCTGATTTCCGCGTTTGCTTCCTGCGATATCAATATTACCTTCGACGGAGGTAACGGTACATCCGCGGCGTCCGTGGACCTGACTTCGGAATCACAGGATCCCGAAAGCACCGGAGTTATTTCCGGACAGTCTTCGGATACCTCGGTTGATCTGACCTCCGGGCTTCCGGAGTCGACGACACAGCCTGAAGTTACGACTCAGCCCGAAGTAACCACACAGCCCGAAGTAACCACACAGCCCGAAGTCACGACACAGCCGGAAGTTACCACGAGTCCCGAGACTCCGACTCAGCCTGTGACCACCGTTGCCGAACGTCCTGCCGATGCAGATATGGCTGCTGAAGCCGAGAAATTTATCAATTCCGAAGGCGTCAACGGTATTCTGTTTACCGAATTTACAGATGTCAGGGACGCGAACCTGTGGCAGGTAGTCGCCCAGCTCAAGGATCCCGCGGAGCCTTCGGATCTTGAAGCGATCTACGCGAAAAACGGCAAATTATATTCCGAATATACCGGTGCGCGTGCGGTGAGAGCCTCCTTCCTCGAGTCGTATCTTAAGCTCTGGACAGGATTCGGCATCGCCGCTTTCAAGGATTACGGCGATCAGGGGCCGACATACCTTGCGACGGCCGATCTTTACTCGGTGCAGTTCGGCGGAGTTGAATACAATCCCGCAAAGGTCTTAAAGACCGAGACCGATCAGCGCAACGGATACATCTACGTATACTATACCGCCGACGGAAGGATGTCTGACTCCTGGATGTTAAAGTTCAATTCGGAACTGTTCGACGTAGATCTCATGCTGCTATGTCTGGACTGGATCGACGGACATTTCGTCATCCTGAGCAATCAGGCGGTATGGACGTCCTGGACCGAGAAAACAAGCAGGATATACAATTCAAGAATTGAAGAGGGTTTGAAAGCTCCGGGACTCAGAGGCCTTCTCCTCGACGATTTCCAGGAGGATTACTTCTTCAACGGCAATCTGCCCAGAGTGTTCAGCGCGGACATTTTCGCTTTTGTCGCCACCTATAACTACTCCGATCTTGAAGTGGAGTATGACTATCCCAAGGTATACGCCGAGAACGGGCTGTCCTATTTCGACGACACCGGAGTGACCGGTGTTCCCGGGGACGTCATCAGAAATGATATTCTGCGCTATACAGGTTTTGATATCGATACTTTTATGAACAATCCGCAGATAAAGAGAAAACCCGATTATCTGGCAACTGTCGACGTCTACTCTGCACAGTTCGGAGGACTGGAAGGCGGGATGCCTGCAAACGTCGAGGCCGAATGGGTTGATAACGTCTATCACGTAACTTACGTTGACGCTTTTGACGCGACTCACCGGAATGAGGCATACCTGAAGCTCAACTGGGACGGCAGTTATCAGATACTCGCGAACAAAATTATCAAGGGAATGGGCTGAGAAGCTTAATAATAGGGGGTGTCAGGAAACTCGCGGCGCGAGTTTCCTGACACCCATTATTTTTACAGGTTATAGGTCTTCAGCATCCGGTCAGCAGCAGTAGCTGTCCGGCGGTGTAGGGAAGCCAGATCCAGAAGTCGCTGTTTCTGATTCTGATTTTTATCAGTTTGTTTAAAAAGATCAACTGATCGGAGATCAGAAACAGAAGAGCGCCTGCCGCGGCGACAATCCTGATCCCGCCGAGCGATACCGCGGCCGCGGCAGCGGTCGAGCAGTTGAGGCAGATGAAGAAGAGATAGACGATAATAAGCGGCATGAGCTTCAGGTCTCCGTCGCGAAGATGCGTTCCGACCGCGTAGAAAGCCGCGAGCAGGAGAAAGAGTATCCCGGCTGCAAGCGAGCCGGCATTGAAGAATGTTCCTCCCGATCTCAGGATAGCGACAGCCATCGCGGTCGCGTAAAGTATGTGGGAAACTCCGAAGACAACACCGCCCGCGGTGAACCCTTTTAGCGGGAGCCGGTCGGTCACCGGTCTGTAATTCATCAGGATTATGTCTCCGAGAGAGGAGAGAAGCATTGCGAAGAACGCGATGATCCTGTCGGGAGTCCTGAATACGATCGCAAGGATGAGAGCGTATAGCGAAAGAGCCGCAGTTATAAGGAGATGGGAGGGGAAGAGCCTTCCGAAAAGTCTGACCTTTCTGTTCATAAGCTGTCTTTCAGTTCGACGGATGCTCCGAGAAGGCGACCGTCCCTCTGATCGCCCTGTGCCAGCCGTCGATCCTTACCCGCCGTTCGGCGTCATCCGCACGGGGCTCGAACTCGGCGGCGATCCTTCTGTGAGCTGCGATATCCTCCTTTGAATCGACGGCTCCGGTCGCAAGTCCGGCGAGGAATGCGGCGCCCATCGCGGTCGTTTCGACGCAGGAGGGGCGGATTATCCTCCGTCCGAGCAGGTCTGCCTGTATCTCAAGCAGCAGATCGTTGCCCGACGCTCCGCCGTCGACGTTGAGAGCCGGGATATAGATCCCCGAATCCTTCTGCATTATCCCGATGACGTCGGCGGTCTGGAATGCCATCGAATCAAGGACGGCACGTATCAGATGAGCTCTGGTGGTTCCTCTCGTGATGCCGAAGACCGCGCCTCTCGCATAGGGATCCCAGTAGGGCGCTCCGAGCCCCACGAAGGCGGGAACGAAATATACTCCGCCCGAATCCGGGACGCTTCTCGCGACGCTCTCTGTCTCGGGAGCGCTGGCGATCAGTCCCATTCCGTCTCTGAGCCACTGAACGGCTGCCCCGCAGATGAAGACAGAACCCTCAAGCGCGTAGTTGACCCTGCCGTCCACCGACCATGCTATGGTAGTAACGAGACCGTTTTTCGAGAAGACCGGGCGTTCTCCGGTGTTCATGAGGAGGAAACCGCCGGTGCCGTAGGTGTTCTTTACGCTGCCCTCTGAATAGCAGCACTGTCCGAAGAGGGCAGCCTGCTGGTCTCCCGCGACTCCGGCCACAGGGATCTCGGCTCCGAATAGGGATTTTTCGGTATAGCCGAAGTTTCCGGAGGATTCTCTCACCTCGGGAAGCATGCGCTTCGGGACCCCGAGAAGCGAGAGGAGCTCGTCGTCCCACCTGAGAGTGTTTATATTGAACATCATCGTTCTTGAGGCGTTGGAATAATCGGTCGCGTGGACCCGTCCTCCGGTAAGGTTCCATATGAGCCAGGAGTCGATCGTTCCGAAGCAGAGCTCTCCCGCCTCGGCCCTCGAGCGTGCCCCGGGTAGGTTCTCAAGTATCCAGCGGAGCTTTGTCCCCGAGAAGTAGGGGTCGATGATAAGGCCGGTCTTGCGGCGGATCGGCTCTGTAAGCCCGTCGCGGCGGAGAGTGTCGCAGTATTCGCTCGTTCTGCGGCACTGCCATACGATCGCGTTGCAGATCGGTTTTCCGGTCGATCTTTCCCAGACTACGGTCGTCTCCCTCTGGTTTGTGATGCCTATCCCGTAGATCTCGTCGGCTTCGATGCCGGCTTTTTCGATCGCGTCTTTCGCGACGTCGATCTGAGTCGACCAGATCTCTTCGGCGTTATGTTCGACCCATCCCTCGCGCGGGAAGATCTGTCTGAATTCCTTCTGTGAGACGGCTACAGGTTCTCCCGAGGAGGTAAAGAGTATCGCGCGGGAGGACGTGGTGCCCTGATCGAGTGCCAACAGGTATTTTTTCATATCAAAGGATCCCCTTTTTGAGCAGTTATTATTTCAAAAATAATTTTATCATATATTTATCCGCAATTCAATCTTTTTTTCGTCCCTGAGAGATATTATCCGGAGGCAAAAAAGACCGGCTGTAACTGACCGCCTTGAATCCGCGGGAACGTGATCCGCGGATCTTAGGCGACCGACGCCGGTCTATGTTTGTTTTGTCGGCAAAAGACAGCCTCAGCGGATGTCGACGCTGACTTTTTTGCCCAGTCCGGCCGAAGCGGCCTTGACGACTGTTCTGATAGCCTTGGCTATCTTTCCGTGCCTTCCGATGACCATTCCCATTTCGTCGGGATCGACTGTTATGACGAAGGTTATCTCGTCGTCTGTCTCGTTCCTGACGAGGTTGACCTTGTCGGGAGTGTCGACGATCGAACGGCAGATATCGAGCAGAAGCTTTTCGGGGTCCATCGAATGACCAGCCTTACTCGATCACACCGGTCTTCTTGAGCAGCACTCTGACCTTTTCGGTCGGCTGAGCGCCGTTCTTCAGCCAGGTGCGGGCCTTTTCGGCGTCGATCTGGACGTCACCTTCCTTGAGCGGGTTGTACTTACCGATCTGCTCGATGAAGTTTCCGCCTCTGGGGGTGCGCTCGTCTGCTACGACGATGCGGTAGTAGGGCTGCTTCTTCGCACCGATGCGCGAAAGTCTGATTTTTACCATGGTCTTTCTCCTTTAGAGTATATAAAATTTTTTTTAGTATTTCAGTTTAACTTCAGAACGGGAAGCGCGGCCTTCCTCGCCGGCCCTTCTGAGATGATGAGAACTGCTTCATGAGCTTCTGAGTCTGTTCGAACTGTTTGAGCAGACGGTTGACGTCCTGTATCTTCGTGCCGCTTCCGGCGGCGACGCGCTGCTTTCTTGAATAGTTGAGAAGCTCCGGCTTTGCCCGCTCTTCTGGAGTCATCGAATAAATGATCGCCTCGATCCTTCCGACAGCCTTCTCGTCGACGGAGGCGCCCTTGAGCGCGGTCTGATTCATCCCCGGCATCATGGCCATGAGCTGATCGAGGCTTCCCATCTTCTTTATCTGTTTGAACTGCTCAAGAAAATCATCAAGTGTGAAGCTCTGCTCCCGCATCTTCTTCTCGAGCTCTGCGGCCTGCTTCTCGTCAAAGGCGGCTTCGGCCTTCTCGATCAGCGAGAGGACGTCACCCATCCCGAGGATCCTCGATGCCATGCGGTCGGGGTAGAATGGCTCTATGGCGTCGGTCTTCTCTCCGGTGCCGATGAATTTGATCGGCTTTCCGGTAACCTGTCTCACCGACAGCGCCGCGCCGCCCCTGGTGTCGCCGTCAAGCTTGGTGAGTATCACTCCGGTGATGTCAAGTGCTTCGTTGAACTTCTCGGCGACGTTGACGGCGTCCTGGCCGATCATCGCGTCGACGGTGAGAAGTATCTCGGTCGGGCGGACTTTTTCGCGTATGGCTATCAGCTCATTCATCAGATCGTCGTCGATGTGCAGTCTTCCGGCGGTGTCGATGAAGACCATGTCGCAGAATTTGTCCTTCGCGGCCCTGACGCCTTCTTCGGCGATCTTTACCGGTGAGGTCCCGGTGCCCATCGAGAATACGGGGACGCCGATCTGTTCTCCGAGGACCTCGAGCTGCTTAATCGCCGCGGGACGGTAGACGTCGCAGGCGACGAGCATCGGACGCTTGCCCTGCTTTTTGTACATGAGGGCGAGCTTTGCGGCGTGAGTCGTCTTTCCGGCGCCCTGAAGGCCGCACATCATGACGACGGTGGGAGGCTCTGGGGATATCTGAAGCTTCGACTGTGTCCCGCCCATGACGGCGGTCAGCTCTTCGTTGACGATCTTGACGATCTGCTGAGCGGGGAGAAGAGACTCGAGGACCTCGGATCCCACGGCCCTTTCGGATACTTTGTTTATGAATTCCTTGACGACCTTGAAGGAAACGTCCGCCTCGAGGAGCGCGAGCTTGATCTCCCGCATTCCGGCCTTTACGTCGGCCTCGGTGAGCTTGCCCTTGCTTCTGAACTTTTTGAAGGCGGCTGACAGTTTTTCGGTAAGTGACTGGAACATCTTGCTTAGTCCTTAACAGAGTTCGATTATGAGACTGTCGCAGTTATCTGCGGACGTGAGTCCCGGTG
>ONVJ01000106.1 GCA_900321265.1 uncultured Eubacteriales bacterium | reverse complement strand
GGGATCGCGTACTGGTGTCCGTCAAGGACGCCCTCGGCGAGGAACTTCGGTGTGATCCCGTCCTTCCCGGCTCCCTCAAAGCGGAGCTCGCTGCCGCCGAGTCCGTATTTTTCGTCGGCGATCAGCTCGTCGAGCGGGACTACGACGTTGTTCCCGGTGAGATAGGTGGCGATGTGGTCGGGGTAGGAGATGCAGATGTTAGGCGTCGTGTTCGTCGGGATGTTGGTGATGACGTCGTTGTAGATCATCGCGTAGTCGGTGAATGAACGCAGCGTGACCTTTATGTTGGGATAGAGCGCCTCGAAATCCTCGACCGCCGTCTCGTATATCTTCTTCTGGCGGAGGTTGGTGTCGTTCTTCGACCAGAAGGTGATATTGTATTCCTTTGACATGTCGAAAGTCTCGGGGACCTCGAAGACCGCGCGCTTCTTTGAACCGTGGGCAGATGCGAAGAGGGGCAGGATCATGAGAGCGCAGAGAATGACCGATGCCGCCGCAACCGCTGTTTTTGCAAAACGGGTCTTCATCCCTTTGTTCCTCCTCTCGAGACGCCCTCCATTATCTTTTTGTGGAAGACGAGGAAGAGAATGATGAGCGGGACGGATATGACCACCACCGCGGCCATCATCGCGGGGATGTTCTCGCGGCCGAAGCCGTGCTCGCGGATCTCCTGGATGCCGTTCGACACGAGGAAATACTGCTGATCGTCGGTGATCAGCCTCGGCCAAACGTATGAGTTCCAGCACTCGATGACCTTGAGTATCGTGATCGTGACGACGGTCGGCGAGCAGATAGGCAGCATGACTTTGACGAGATATCCGAAATCGGATGTCCCGTCGACCTTGGCTGCCTTGTAGAGCTCGTCGGGTATCTGCCTGAAGTTTTCCCGAAGCAGATATATGTAGAAGACAGAAGCCACCGACGGCAGGATGAGGCCGGAGAAGGTATTGCGCATGCCCAGGTTCGTCACCGTCTGGTAGTTCGTGATTATCACGAGCTCGTTCGGGATCATCATGAGCGAGAGGAAAAGCGTGAAGAGCAGGTCCTTGCCTTTGAACTCAAGCCTCGCGAAGGCGAAAGCGGCGAGGATCGATACGGCAAGCATTATGAGCGTCGTCGCGACGGTGAACAGGAGAGTGTTCAGAAAGTATTTCGCAAGCGGGACGGCGGAGAAGGCAGTGCCGTAGTTTTCTCCTGTGGGAGTGAGAGTGAAAAACTTAGGGACCAGCTCGTCGCTGTAGGCGCTGTAGCTTTTGAAGGATGTCAGGATCATCCAGTAGAAGGGAAAGATCACGGCGAGCGCCCAGACCGTCAGGAGCAGATAGATCAGCGACTTTCTTACGACGTCCGCGGCCCTGGTCTTTTTTTCGAGCGCTGTCGCGAGGGTCGCCGGGTCATCTCTTTTCTTCATATCCCGATCCTCCCTCCGGTCTTTTTGCTGACTGCAAGGTTGATCACCGTGATCGTCAGTACTATTGCGAAAAGGATGAGCGCCGCGGCGGCAGCGTAGGAGGGATATCCTCCGCTGTTGCCGTAGAGCATGTCGTAGACGTAGCCGACGATGGTGTTCATCCCGGCGGTGTTGAGGTCTGTCCCGAAGAGGGCGACAGAATCGCTGTAGGCCTTGAAGGCGCCGATGAAACCGGTTATCACAAGGTAGAAGAGCATCGGCGAGATCATCGGCAGGGTGATGCGGGTGAATATCCTGCCCTTCGAGGCGCCGTCAAGCTTCGCCGCGTTGTAGTAGGTCTGGTTCACCGAGGCCAGAGCGCTGGTGAGTATCAGGATCTTGAAGGGGAGGACTATCCAGACGGTATAGAGGCAGAG
Organism: uncultured Eubacteriales bacterium; assembly: GCA_900321265.1. Lineage (GTDB taxonomy): Bacteria > Bacillota > Clostridia > Oscillospirales > CAG-272 > CAG-390. The sequence goes on along the minus strand of ONVJ01000106.1, from coordinate 8,010 downwards.
AACGGTCATCTTTGCCCAGTAGGGGCCGGTGATGAAGTCGACCGGCTGCCCGCCGAGCTTCGTGATCAGAAGGTTGACAAGGCCCTCCGCGTAGTCGGTCTTCCGGAAGAGCACCATGAAGACGAGACCGACCGCCAGTGTGTTCGTCACGTAGGGGAGGAAGAAGACGGTCTGGTATAGCTCCTTCAGTTTCGTGATCGACGAAAGGCCGAGCGAAATGAGGAGCGCGAGACCGGTCGACACCGGCACGGTGATGATGACGAGGATAAAGGTGTTTTTCACCGCCTGGAGAAAATACGGATCGTGAAGAACGAAGGAGTAGTTGTATCCTCCTATCCCCAGGTAGCTTTCCGACGCCGAATTGTATCCCTCCTCGAAGGAATAGACAAGGACATCGATCAGCGGGTAGACCATGAATGCGCAGATGAAAAGGATGGCGGGAAGGAGATAGAGCCAGGCTTTAAATCCGCTTTTTCGGAGTTTTGTTTTCATTTTTCTTCGGTTCACCTCACTCGCCTGAAGCAGGGGCCTCTTTCGAAGGATGCGCTCCTGCGGCCAAGAAAAAAATCACTTATTATTTTATAATATTATTTTTGATTTGTCAAGGACTGTCCCGGAAAAAGGTCTCCGCCCGGGGCGCGGAAGCGGTCCGCCGGGGGATCCTGCCCGCAAAAAGACATGGAGAAGAGGGCCTCGGGAACAAATTTCATCTTTTTTTCTTGAATTAAACCTCTTTAAGTGTTATAATAAAAGTGCATTAATATAAGCGCGAGGAGCATCCCTCTTACGCGCGCGACATCGGAGGAAAAATGAGCAGAGAAGACAGATTCGCCGGGGCGCCGCTGCCCGTTCCCGATCTTCCGCGCGATATTTCGGGCGGAGAATGGGATACGGGACACGTGCAGGGGATCGCCGTCGACGGCGACCGCAGATACGTTTATTATTCGTTCACAACCGTCCTTGTTAAAACGGATATTCATGGAAATCTCATAGGCAGCGTCTCGGGACTTACCGGACATCTCGGCTGCATCTCCTTCAATTACGAGGACGGAAAGGTCTACGGTTCGATCGAATACAAGCACGACGCCATCGGTCAGGGCATTATGAAGCGCACCGGAAGGGCGCTCGCAGAAGAGGACGCCTTCTACATCGCGATCTTCGACGTCGACAGGATCACGTCGGTCGGTCTCGACGCAGAAAAGGACGGTATCATGACCGCCGTATATCTGCCCGACGTCGTATCCGACTTCTCGGCACCGGGGGCAGCGGGAGCCCGCCACAGATACGCCTGCTCCGGCATCGACGGGACGGGGTTCGGCCCCGATTTCGGCGCCCCGGCCGGCTCGCCGCATATGCTCCACGTGGCATACGGCATCTACGGAGACAACGGCCGTGAGGACAACGACCATCAGGTCATCCTGAGGTTCGATCAGCGACGGTTCGCCGCACTGGCCAGGCCGCTGAACCAGGACAGCCCGCATCACTCGGGTGTCAGAGCTGACAGGAAGTACTTCCTCTACACCGGCAACACCAACTGGGGTGTCCAGAACCTTGAATACGACTCCTGGCTCGACGCCTGGGTGCTTGCAGTATACCGCGGCTCGAAGCCCGGCTTCCGCAATCCGCCGATGTTCATAGCAGACCGCAGAGCTGCCCCTGTCATGAGAGAACTGCGCGGACTCGGCGGCGAGGTCGGCGAGACGCTTGAGCTGCTGCCCCTGGGAGTTCAGGATGAAGAGAACTGCCTGTGGGGCTGTGACTGGCCCAAAGGCTCGACCGGCATGGCGTCGCTGGGCGGAGGTTACTGGTATTTCTCCTTTGACGGGAGATACAAACGCGAAAATCCCGACGGGACGTCGACCCGGATCAACACCTGTCACGTAAAGCTGGTCAGGTTCACAGGAAAAGCGCCTGAGCTTTTCGAGACGGTCGAAGAATAATTGTTAATCACATAAGAGAGAGAGAGAGAGAGAGGAAAAATGGATCCGATCAGAGGTTCCTTCATGTCGTCGGACGGAGAAAACGAAATACCGTATTATATATGGGAGCCCGAAGGGGATCCGGTTGCTGTCGTCCAGCTTTCCCACGGCATGTGCGAACACGTCACGCGGTACTCCCGGTATGCCGCGCATCTCGTGTCGCGGGGGATTGTGTTCGCGGGGAACGACCATCTGGGCCATGGCCCAAAGGCAGCCGAAAAGGGGACTCTCGGATATATCGCCGACTCGGACGGCCCCGATCTGATGGTCTCGGATCTTCATACCATGACCGGCATCCTGAAGGAAAGATACCCCCGGGTCCCGGTGATCCTGCTGGGCCACAGCATGGGTTCCTTCCTTTGCAGACTCTATCTCTCATCCTTCGCCGAGGATCTGTCCGGGGCGATCGTCATGGGTACCGGAGGCCCCGACGCTCCGGTAGGGCTCGGCGCCTTCCTCGCCTCCGGAGTATCCTCCGTGCGCGGGCCGAGGCATCCGAGCAGGATGCTGTCGGGGATTGCTTTCGGCAGCTACACGAAGCGCTGCGCGAAGGCGGAGGGGCCGTTTGCCTGGCTCTCCCGCGACCGCGAAAACGTCGCGGCGTACGAGGCAGACCCGCTCTGCGGATTCACCTTCACCGCCGGCGGATTTCATGACCTCTTCTCGATGATCGGCGCGGTGAGCACCGACGAATGGGCGGCGTCGATCCCCACCGATCTTCCGATACTCGTCGTCAGCGGATCCGAGGACCCGGTGGGAGGCTACGGAAAGGGAGTCATGAAGGTCGTTTCGATGCTTTCGGGCGCCGGAGCGCGCCGGCTTACCGCGAAGCTCTTTCCGAAGGACAGGCACGAGCTGCTCAACGAGACCGACAGAGAAAAAGTTTACGAGTATATCGACGGATGGATCGACAACGAGATCCTGAGCGCGACCGCCGGGGACGGCGGCCTGACGTGAGAGGAGTGTGTTGAAATGAGCCCTGAAGACTGGGTTAAGAATAAGAAGGAAAATGACGCGGCGGAGCCATCCGCGGGTTCCTCCGACCCCCGCGGGGAAGAGAAGGACATGTCATCCGCTCCCTGTCAGTCGGCGGAAGAGCGTGAGCCGGAGCTGAGCGACGGCATGGGATCCGCCGGACAGACAGTCGGCCCGGACGGCCTTCTCGCCGATCCGAAATTCGAATCAAGGCGCAAATTCATAGTTAATTTCATCTATCTGGTGATCATATTCGGGCTGTCGGTGCTCTTCGTGAGATACGCGCTCCCTGCGCTCGTCTCATTCATCATAGCCTTCCTTGTGACGATCGTCCTGAGGCCGGTTCTCAGGTTCTTCACCGACAAGTGCGGATTCAACCGGAGGACGATGTCGCTGATACTCGTGCTCCTCTTCTACGCCACGATAGGCGTGGCAGCCTTCTTCCTGTTCGCGTCGATCGTCAACTGGGGAAGCTCGGTAGTGTCGAGGATACCCGAGTTTTACAGAACGAGCATCGCTCCGGGGCTTAGCAGCGCCCTTGACAAGATCGGCGATCTGATCGAGGACATCGGCTCGAAGTTCAACGTTCCGGATATCCACCTTATTCCGCAGGATACGGCGGCGGAGGTCACCGAAGCCCTGACCGAAGCGGCGGAAGCCGTCACGACCTCGCCCGAGACGCTTGCTCCGACCCCCGGGGCGGCGGCTTCAGGCTTCAAATTCGACCTTGACGGTGCGATCTCGACCTTCCTGACGAATATCTATTCGTCGCTGGCGACCGTTTCCGCGAACATCCTCGCAAACACCCCTAAGCTGGCTCTTTCGGCTTCCGGCGCCCTCATCAAGGTGATCATATGCATCATTTCGACCGCCTTTCTGCTGACCGATTTCGAGCTTGTCAGGAATTTCGTGCACAAGCAGCTGTCGGCTAAAGCCAGCGAGAAGCTGAACGCCGTGTCGAAGCACCTCGGGAAGGTGCTGAAAAAGTACATTCTGTCATACGCGCTCATCATGCTCATTACATTCGCCGAGATCTGCGTCGGTCTTCTGATAATCCGTGTGGACAGGGCGCCCCTCATCGCGGCGGTCATAGCGGTGTTCGACATTCTGCCGATCGTCGGATCGGGCATGGTGCTGCTGCCCTGGGCGATAATCACCCTCATTCTCGGTAATATCGGCCGCGGGATCGGGTTGCTGATTCTGTGGGCGGTGGTGGTCGTAGTCAGACAGATCATCGAGCCTAAGATCGTCGGGAATCATGTCGGGCTGCACCCGCTGCTCACTCTTTTCGCCATGATAGCCGGAAACTTCATCTACGGCGGGATCGGCATCCTGCTGCTTCCGGTCTCGCTTGCCCTCATTCAGAGCCTGAACGAGGAGGGCGTCATCCGGCTTTACAAGCCGATGAGAAAAGAGGATATCCCCGAGGAGAAGGAGGGCAGACTCTTCAGGGCGGTTAAAAAGCCTGTCGGCAAGCTGGTGAAAAAGATCAGGATCAGAAAAATGCGGTCAAAGACCGCTTCGGATGTCAGAAGGATCAAACGGTCCGCCATGGACCGCAAGGACGGTACATCCTCCGGGAAAGGATCCGGAGAGAAGCTCCCCGAAGAGCCCGGTGAAACTTCACGGATCCCTGACAAGGAAGGTGCGGACGCGCCGGAGGGATCCGACCTGACTCAGCCGTGGGATCGCCGGCAGGCGACAGCCCGGAAGAAGAAAACAAAGGCTGAGGGAGAGAAAGAGAGAAGAAAAAAATGGCAGGAAAAAAGATAAGCAAAAGCAGCAAAAAGACGGTGCTTTATGCCGTTATAGCGGTGCTCGTCATCGCGGCGGTCGTTGTCGCGTGGTTCAAGTTCGGATATGATCCGCTCGGGCTCTTCACCCCGGATACCCCGGCAGAGAACGGAACTTCGGCTCTGCAGGACGGCTCTACGGCATCTCAGGCGGGGACCGAAACGCCCTCGACCGGATCGCAGTCTGCGATCGACGAAAACGGCGTGTACACCTCAAAGGAGGACGTCGCCCTGTATCTCCACACCTACGGAAAGCTCCCGAAAAACTTTATCACCAAGTCGGAGGCTCAGGCCGCCGGCTGGTCGGGAGGCGGGCTCGACTCGGTCTCCTCGCTGAACGGCAAATGCATAGGCGGAGACTATTTCGGCAACAATGAGGGGCTTCTTCCCAAGAAAAAGGGAAGAGAATATCACGAGTGCGACATCGACACCCTCCACGCCTCGGCAAGAGGCGCCAAGCGGATAGTCTGGTCTAACGACGGACTCATATACTACACCGAGAATCACTACGAGAGCTTCACGCTGCTCTACGGCGAGCCCTGACACGGGGGGATGAAGTGATATGACACCCGTTATTCTTGAAGGAAACAGGATGACATCGCGGGAGGCCGCGCACGCGCATATCGCGGAGGCGCTCGAACTGCCCGAGTGGTACGGGAAAAACCTCGACGCTCTCGCCGACTGCCTCTGGGAGGTCCCGGGAGATATCTGCGTTATCCTGATGGACAGGGACGCTATGGTAAAGTCGCTGGGGCTTTACGGAAGAAAGATCATATCTGTTTTTGAGCGGAACGCCGAGCGTCCGGGCGGCTGCGGATTCGTCATCTGCGGCGAAGAGAAGGAGAATGAAGAAAATTGAGATCAGCCGCACTCTGCCGGTGACAGAGAGAGCGGATATCATTGTCTGCGGCGCGGGGCCCGCGGGATGGGTCGCCGCCGTCGCCGCCGCGAGGCAGGGGTGCGACGTTCTGCTCGCGGACAGATACGGTTTCCCCGGCGGGACTGCGGTCGCGGGATACGTCCTTCCGGTCAGCGGATTCTATCTGGGCGGAAGAAGGGTGGCGGGAGATATCGCGTTTGAGTTCGCGAAACGGATGGAGGCTGCAGGGGCAGCGCTCTTCGAGATGCCGAAAGGAAACATCTCCTTCGACCCCGAATACTATAAGGTCATCGCCGGGCGCATGCTCTGCGAGGCCGGGGTGAGATTCGCCTCAAATGTTTTTATCACAGGATGCATTACAGAGGACGGTCCGGACGGAAGGCGGATAACCGCCCTCACCGCGGCCGGAAAGAGCGGATACGAGGCTTTTGAGGGAAGGATCTTCATCGACGCCACCGGAGACGGCGATATCTGCGCCGCGGCCGGAGTGCCGATGCAGCCCGAAGATGCGGCGAGGCAGCCGCTCTCGCTCTGCTTCGCGCTGACAGGCGTCGACACGTCGACAGATCTGCTGAAGGATTCGATACACCACGACGGGAAGGGCGGAAAGGGCTCTCAGAACAATACCGTGAGAGAGTTTCTTCTGAACGAGCCGGATGTCCCGGATTTCTGCGGGCCCTGGTTCAACACCTCGGTCTCGGGAGGGACGGTCGTAGTAAATGTCACCCGGGCCGACTGCGACGCCCTCGACCGCCGCGCCTACGCCGCGGCCGAGGCAAAGCTGCGGGAGGATATGCTCCTAATCGTCGGAAAACTGAAGAAAGCCTTCCCCGAATTCAGAGACTGCGCGGTCGCCGCCTCTGCGGTCAACGCCGGCGTCCGCGAGACGCGGAGGATTAAGGGAAGATACACTATGACGGGAGACGATCTCCTGTCGGGGAGGATCCCCGTATGTCCGGTCGCCGCCTGCGCGCATCCTGTCGACATCCACGCCCGGGCCGGTGCGGGACAGACACTGATAAGGCTGACGAGCCCCGGATACATACCCTACGCATCCCTCGTCGCGGAGGGCTTTCCCAACCTGATCGCGGCGGGAAGATGCATCTCCGCCGATCCAGAGGCTTTCGCGTCGGCAAGAGTGCAGGGGACCTGCATGACGGTCGGCGAGGCCGCAGGAAAGGCTGCCGCTTTCTGCGCCGGCAGGGATATCGGTACCGTTTACGCCGACAGAGAGGGCTTTGTGCCCGGAACAGCAGATGTCTGACCGGCATTGTAAAGAAGAACTGTCCGGCCTTTGCTTTGACTGCCCTCGCCTCTGCGGCGCGCGCAGAGAGACCAGAAACGGCTTCTGCGGGGGAGGCGCGCCGGGAGTCAGGATATCTCTCGTTTCCAGGCATATGTGGGAGGAGCCCTGCATCAGCGGAAAAAATGGGGCAGGCACCGTCTTCTTTTCGGGATGCAGCCTGAAGTGCGCCTTCTGCCAGAACCGGGCGCTCAGCTTCGAAGGCGCGGGGAGCGTGATAACCGTCGACCGGCTGGCGGAGATCTTCCTGACGCTTCGCGACGCCGGCGTCGGCTGCCTCGATCTCGTCACTCCGACGCACTACACCCGCGCGGTATGCGAGGCCCTGCGGGCGGTAAAGCACCGGCTCGGAATACCCGTCGTCTGGAACAGCGGCGGATACGAGCTGACGGAGACCCTCGCGCTGACAGAGGGGCTCGTCGACGTCTATATGCCGGATTTCAAATTTCACTCACCCGAGCTTGCCGCCGGACTCGCGGACTGCCCCGACTACCGTGAGAGAGCGTCGGAGGCTCTCTCCTTCATGTACCGGATGCTCGGTCCCGCAAGCTTTGACGCCGGCGGGATGATGACGCGGGGATTGCTCGTTCGCCATCTCCTGCTTCCCGGCTGCCGCGCCGATTCCTTTGCCGTGCTTGAGGACATCGCCTCGGCGGTCCCGCCCAGAGATATCGTCCTCAGCCTCATGTCGCAGTATACGCCCGGATTCTACCGGGGGGACGACCGCCGCTTCAAGCGGAGGGTGACGACCTTCGAATACCGGAGCGTCCTGAGGAGGGCGGAGCAGCTCGGCTTTGTGAAGGGATATGCCCAGTCCGCCGCTTCCGCCGACCCTGCCTACACGCCCGACTTCCCTGATGAGCTGAAGATAGAGCTTTGAACAGCTCGGCCGCCCTGAGCAAAGCCGGACAATTCCGCCCGCTCCGAAAAGATTATAAAAAAATCTCTTGACAAACCCGGTCCAAACTGATATAATATTCTCCGTTCCTCGAAAGAGGGAAAAAGCGGTATCGCCAAGCGGTAAGGCAACGGACTCTGACTCCGTCATTACCTAGGTTCGAATCCTAGTACCGCTGCCAT
>ONVJ01000285.1 GCA_900321265.1 uncultured Eubacteriales bacterium | reverse complement strand
TCTTCACCGCATTTTTCCGCACCGCCGCCATAATGCTCTGCTTCGTCGCGGGGATCGTCTGGCTGGTGTCCGCGGTCGGATACTTCTCGAAGATCTGCTCCGACGGGGAATTCTTCGAGGCCGCCGCCGGAATCTTCAGGGAGCGGATCGCCGACCGGCCGGGAGTTCAGATCAGAAGGCGGATCGGTTTTATCCTCATTTTCTTCAGCGCTTTCTTCCTCCTTTCGGCAGATTTTCAGATCGACGGGATGAACGTCATTCCCGATCTGCTCTGCGCCGCCGCCGGAGCGGGCTTCTTCCTGACCGTCCGGAGGCTCGGAAGGAGATGGATCGACGGCACCGTCATGTCTTCTGTCTACGCGGTTCTGGCGGCGGTCAGCTGGTTCTTCTCATACCGGTTCCACTCGGTGTACAACGACTACGAGGTCCAGCGCTCTGCCGCGGCATGGAACGCATTTATGAAATACTATCCCTTTGACGTCGCCTCGAACATCCTGTTCGCCGCCGTCGCCCTCCTGATGATCGTGCGGCTGTCGGGCATCGCCGCCGATCACTGCGGTTATCTGTCGGCCTCGGCATCAGAAGAATACCGGGAGAACAGAAGACTCGAGATCCTCCGCTCGGTCGCAGTGAGGATGAGAGTCTGCGGGGCTCTGACAGTCCTGTCCGCCGCCGCCGGGATAGCCTATCCCTGGGTGACTACCCTGAAGGATCTCGTCATCGGCAGGATCTTCTGGGCGGTGCATCTCGTCCTCTCGCTCATCCTTTTCGTCGCGTCGCTTTCGGCATACTACTTCATAAAGAGCGAGTGCGACGCCAGATACATGCTCGACTGACCGGCGGTTCCCTGAATCTTTTGGATCATTTTTGACATGAACGATCTTGAGAAAAGATATCTTTCGATAAAAAGAAAACTCTTCGGGAAATACTATTCAAAGCTCAATCCTCCCCAGCGGGAGGCGGTCCTCTCGGTAAACGGGCCGCTCCTCGTTTTCGCCGGAGCCGGGAGCGGAAAGACCACGGTGCTCGTAAACCGGGTGGGCCATATCATCAGATACGGAAACGCCTGCGATTCGTCGCGTATCCCTGAAGGACTGACGCCGGCGGCGGTGGCGGAGCTTGAGGATGCCGCGGACGAGCTCGACGAAAACGGTCTCCGGTTCCTTCTCGACCGTTTTGCCGAAGACCCATGTCCGCCCCGGAACATGCTCGCGATAACCTTCACGAACAAGGCGGCGGACGAGATCAGATCGCGCCTGGAGACCCTTCTGGACGATCCCGAGCTCTCTTCGGGGATCTGGGCCGGCACCTTTCATTCGGTCTGCATGAGGATGATCAGATCCAATCCCGAGGCCGCGGGAGTGCGTCCCGGTGTGACGATCTACGATACCGACGACACCAAAAAGGTCCTCTCCGCGATCCTTAAGGAAAAAGGGATCGAGGACCGCAGCCTTTCGGTCAAGGCCGCCGCATCCCTCATCAGCCGTGCGAAGGAAAGGCTTATGACGCCCGAGGAGTATTTTTCGGAATTCGGCAGGGATTACAGGGGAAAGACCGCCGCCGAGGTCTATTCGGAATACCGCGACAGGCTTGAATCGGCCAATGCCCTCGATTTCGACGATATCATCATGAAGACCGTCATGATGCTGAGAAACAACGACAGGGTCAGGGAATACTACTCCGGAAAGTTCAGGTATATCTGCGTCGATGAGTTCCAGGACACCGACCCTGCCCAGTTCGAGCTGGTAAAGCTTCTTGCCTCGAAGCACGGAAACGTCATGGCGGTCGGCGACGACGACCAGAGCATCTACCGCTTCAGAGGCGCGACGGTGGAAAACATCCTCGGCTTTGAGAAGGCTTTCAAAAACACCAAGGTCGTAAAGCTCGAGCAGAACTACCGGTCGACCTCCAACATACTGGCGGCTGCAAACGCGGTGATATCGAAGAACTCCTCCAGGGCCGACAAGAAGCTCTGGACATCCGCCGGAAGCGGGAACAAGGTCCGGATAGAAAGGTGCGAATCCGAAGAGGCGGAGGCCTCAAGGATCGTCGAGATCATACAGACTGCGGTCGCCTCGGGAAAAAACTCATATCGCGATTTCGCGGTGCTCTATCGCGTCAACGCCCAGTCGAACGCTCTGGAGCGCACCTTTGCCAGGAGCGGGGTGCCCTACAGGATCTTCGGGGGGCAGCGCTTCAGCGACCGGAAGGAGATACGCGACGTAACCGCCTATCTGCAGCTGATCGCCAATCATGACGATTCTGTAAGACTGCGCAGGATCATAAACGAACCGAAGAGAAAGATCGGCAGCGCCACCGTCGAGGCGGTCGCCGCCATCGCCGGAGAGACCGGGCAGTCGATGTTCGACGTCATGGACCGCGCCGACAGCTATGTCGCGCTCTCCAGGTCGGCGGCGAAGCTGAAGGAGTTCGCCGGTGTGATAAACGCGCTTACAGACATCTACCGGTCGGGCTGTCCGCTCGACGCCTTCATCGGTCAGGTGCTGGATATGACCGGATACCGCGGCATGCTGATCGACGGCGGGGAAGAGGAAAAGGACAGGCTCGACAACGTCAACGAGTTCATTTCATCCGCCGTCGATTATATGAGAAATGAGGACTCCCCCACCCTTGAGGGGTTCCTCGAACTGAACGCGCTGGTGTCCGACATCGACAAATACGACGAGGCAGCAGACGCCGCCGTCCTGATGACCGTCCATTCTGCAAAAGGACTTGAATTTCCGGCGGTCATGATCCCCGGAATGGAGGAGACGGTCTTTCCCTCAGCCATGTCCGCCGACGATCCCGCCGAGATCGCGGAGGAGAGAAGGCTCGCGTACGTCGCCATAACCAGGGCCAAGGAAAAACTCTATATATTCTGCTCGGAATCGAGGCTGCTTTACGGAAAGACTCAGTTCAACCGCCCATCGAGATTCCTCGATGACATACCCGGCGACGTATC
>ONVJ01000103.1 GCA_900321265.1 uncultured Eubacteriales bacterium | reverse complement strand
GTCCCCAGATGCGTCCGGAAAAGGCGCATGATATACTGCTTTGAGTAGCCGAATCTCTCTGACAGCGCCGACAGCGACAGCTCGCCAGAGATGTTGTCGCGCACGTAGGCCGTCATCCTGATCAGCGCCGCGGGATATTCCGAAAAGCCGGACAGCCGCGCCGCTCCGGCCGCCGATAGGGATATCAGGAGTCCCATAAAGACATTCGCGGTCCTGAATCTGTCAAGCTCATATGTTCCGTTGCGGGTCTCGTCGATGCGGGCGAACCTGTAGCGGATCTTTTCTTCATCCTCCCCGGTATCGATCAGCGCCGGGACAAAAAGAGTATCCGGCCGTGGATCAGGCCAGTTCCGCGCGAGTCTGGAAACCAGCTGGCTCTTTTTCAGACGGGTCATTTCTTCTGCGACCTCTTCTTCGCCGGCCGCCTCCGCCGGTGAGGCGAGCGCGAAGTGGATGTAGCTGAATTCGCAGTCGTCTGTGACCGTCACGCGGTAGGCGCTCCCCGCCGGGATCATGTGGCATCCGCCGCCAGAAACGCTGTAGCTCCTCCCGTCCTCAAAATCGTATCTGAAGGAACCCGAGCGAATATATAGAAGGATATTCTCCCTGTGACGGTAGCTGTCGCTCCATCCGGCCCGGTATCTGATATGCCCGACAAGACTCACCTCGGGCTCCGGACTGATCCTCAGTCTGTAAAACATCTTTTCTCCTGTTTCATCCTGTGCAAATAAGGTAAGCTGTGGTGAATTGACTGTATACCCTAGAAAATGATATAATTAATTATGAAGAGATCGCTCTATTATTATATCATCTCCCGCCGACAGTTGCAATGACGGGACGGAAAAAAGTAAAGAATAATGCAAACGAGGAGGCAAAATGACGAACGAACTCAGATTCGCGCCAGGCTGCGACGCCTCAAGAGTCGCCTGGACCTGCGCCGGGACGCCGCTCTCGAACCGTGAGACCGCCGACTTCTGGCGTGTGATGGCGGACGACGGCTATTACATTGAGATGCAGATAAAATCGTCGGAGCAGTCGGGAAAGGTCGAAAGACAGGGGAACAGGACGGTCGTCAGCTACGACAGACTCGTCACCGATCAGGGCAGGCAGCTCGATATCCGCCTGAAACTCACCGTCACCGATCTCGGAGACCGCCTCGTCTTTGACAGCGAGATCGACAACCGCGACCCGAAGGCGAGAGTCAACGAGCTGCAATACCCCTATATCGAACTGACGCGTATCGTCGGCGAGCCCGAAACGGACGAGCTCATAAGGCCCCGCGGACTCGGCGAGAGGATCGTCAACCCCCGGGCGGCGCTCGAGAGCGCACACACCGAGTATATGAGCTCGGATTACTACGATATCAAATCGACCCTCGCATATCCCCGGCCGGCGCCCATGTCATGGTTCGGGATACAGTCTGCCGACAGGTTCCTCTATATCGGCAGACACGACGAGCGCACCCGCGCCTGCTGCCTGCTCAACTCGATCGCCCCTCGCGGATCCGAAGAAAAATACCTCGCCTCGGCGATCTGCCACTACCCATTCGCCCGTCCGGGCGAGACGCTGTCCTGCCCTCCCGTGACAGTTACACTGGCGAAGGGCGACTGGCGGATCGGCTCGGATATTTACGGTGAATTTGCCAGGAGCACCTACTTCAAACCGGTCGAGCCGCGGGAGTGGGTAAAAAAGATGACCGGCTGGCAGCGCGTGATACTCCGTCACCAGTTCGGCGAGATATTCTGGAAATACGACGACCTGCCCCGCCTCTGGAAGGAAGGGCAGAAGGTCGGGCTTGACACCCTGCTCGTCTTCGGCTGGTGGAAGGGACGGTTCGACAACGGATACCCGCACTACGAGCCCGACGAGGAGCTCGGAGGAGCCGAAAAGCTGAGGGAGAACATCGCTAAGGTGCGCGCGATGGGCGGACACGTCATCCTCTACAACAACGGGATCCTCATCGACAAGAAATCCGACTTCTACCGCGATCACGCGAAGGAGGCGGCGAGGATCGACATCGACGGAAACGAATACGAGGACCACTACAAGTTCGAGAACAACGGCACCGTCCTGCGCAACTACGGATACAAATCCTTCGTCGATTCCTGTCAGGCGACCGACGCCTGGCGGGATGTGCTGCTTGCAAACGGACGGCAGAAGCTTGAGTTCGGTCCCGACTCGATCTTTTTCGATCAGGTCGGCGGCAGATCGAAACTATGCTTCAATCCCGCCCACAAACACGGATACCGTCCCGACGACGAGATCCTATACCGGCGGGAGAACCTGCGCGCCTGCCGTGCGCTGCTCGGACCCGATCAGGCGATCGGCACCGAGTGTACGAACGACGGAGTCTGCTTCGAGGTCGACTACCTGCACGGCTGCGACTTCGGCAACAGCTACCGCGCGACGAAAAACGCGCCGGTAAAGACTCATTTCCCGCAGATGTGGCGCCGCACCTTTCCCGGGATCATCATGACGAACCGCTTCATACACGACGAACGCGAGGGCTTCCGCGACGATCTCAACCACGCCTTCATCTACGGCTTCAGATACGACGTCGCGATCTACAGATGCCGCAAGGCCTGCGTGACCGAGCTTCCCGCCTACGCCGCTCATCTGAAAAAGCTACTGGATCTTAAGAAAGAATATTCTGAATTCTTCTACGGCGGAAAATTCGTCTGCGAGACCGATCTGTCACTGCCCGAAGGAGTGAAATACTGCGAATATGAGGCCGGCGGAAAGCGGATGTTCGCCCTCTGGAACAATACGAAGGAAGAAAAAACATTCGACATCCTCGGCAGGACCGTTACTCTCCCTGCAGGAGAGGTAGCCTGCGAGGTCTTCCCCGCCGAGGAAGGCGAATGTGCTGCAAAAGCATGAGGAAAGGAAGATTGACGATAATGAAAAGACAGAAAAAACAGACCGCCGCAGGGCGGAACTGTCCCGATAAAGAGCTGTTATCCGCCCTCGCGGCCTTTCTCGCCCTGATACTTGCCGCTTCCCTGCTGCTCCCGGGATGCGCGGGCGGCGGAGAGACCGAGGACACGACGGCCGCCGCTGTGACCCTCCCCGACACAGGAGCAACAGAGGCTTTAACGACCGAATTCAGCGCGAAAAACCTCCTGGGCATGAAGGATTTCGGCAAGGAGGAGGTCGTCTTCTACACCCGCAACTACAGCGGCGAGTGGTGCTCCGACCTCATCAACGACCAGACGATCGGCGAGATCATCCCCGACTCGGTCGCCTCAAGGAACCTCAAGATCCAGACCGAATACAACGTTACGCTGTCAGAAAAAAAGAGCGGCGCCCAGTCCTTCTACAAGGACGCCGAAAAGCAGATATCCGCCGGGGACCCCGATTTCGACGTCCTCTACACCAGCATCCGCGACGCGGCCTCTCTCGCGACCGACGGCTTCCTCACCGAGTTCGGATCGGTCCCCAACATCGCGACCGACAAATCCTGGTGGAGCCCCTTCCTGACAGAGCAGATGACGATAGCTAACAAGTGCTACTACGTCACCGGCGAGATCACGACGGTCGACGACATAAGCATACGCGCCGTCTTCTTCAACAAGGAGATGCTGAAGTCGATCGACGCGTCGGAGGATCTCTACGCAAGGATCACAAATGACAGATGGACGCTTGAGGATTTCTTCGGGCTTGTCAATTCCGCGCTGATCGACGTCGGCGACGACGGAAAGATCGAGCTGGGGACAGACTCGATCGGACTCCTCGCCGAGGGCACTCTCGGATACCAGCTGCTGATGGGGACCGGCGAGAAGATCATAGGCAAAGACGAGAATGACATACCATACGTCTCGGTGACCGACCCGAGGCCGGTCGACGTCATCGACAGGCTGACCTCATACGTGTCGGACAACCGCGCGGTGATGACGAACGACCCGGTCTACAAGCCCTTCGGCGAGGGAAAGGTGCTCTTCGCCCTTGTCACCATCGTGCGCGAGAACTCGCTGAAAAGCTACGAGGTCGACTTCGGGATCGTACCCTATCCCAAATACAATTCGGATCAGGAGAGTTTCCACTGCTACTCCGACGCGTACTGCCCCAACGCGATCTCCTTCCCCTTCGGCATATCTCAGGATTCCCTCGACCGCGCCTCCTTCGTCTGCGAGGCGCTGGCGATCGAATCGGTGACCACCGTGACGCCCGCCTTCTACGACATCTGCATGAAGACGAGATACGCGAAGGACGAGAAGATGGGCGACATGCTCGACATCATCCGGAAGGACTATATGATCGATCTCGCCGATATCTACCTCAGCGCCTGGGGCATCCGGACGCCGGTCACCAAGGCGATATCCGAAGGCTCGAACTTCACTTCGGCGATCCAGACGACGGTAAAGTCGACCAAAATCAAGATCACAGCCACCGTCAAAGCGATCGAAGCCGTGGATCACTGAG
>ONVJ01000088.1 GCA_900321265.1 uncultured Eubacteriales bacterium | reverse complement strand
TCGGGGCAGTCCTTTATCGCCTTCAGGACGCCGGATACCGCACCCGGCACCGCGAGGGCCGAGAGCGGGCTCTTTTCCTTGTCCTTCAGCGCTTCTGACGCTCCGGTCCCGTTCAGGACGTTTATGGCTCCCGCTGCGGCGTCCAGGATCCTTGACGCGCTGTCCTCCTTCATGTTTTCAAGCGATTCAAGCGCGGCCCGGGCGACCGGGGCGGCAGGGCCCTCCTTCGGGAGATCGACGGTGATCTTTCCGAAGCTGCCCGTCTCCTTTATGCTTTCCGCGGCGGATGAGACAAGATCGGCAATGACCGCGGAAAGTTCGGGATTGTTCTTCAGCTCCTTTGAAAGCTCTTCAAGCTTTTCCGCGAATTCGGGAGACAGGATGCTCTCTCCGCCTCCGGCGGCGTCGATCAGCCCGACGGCGGCTCCGGCGACGTTCGCGGACCGATCGAGCTGTTCGTTCAGACTTGTTCTGTCTCCGTCGACGGTGACCGTCGAGAGGATTTTGTATATCGGACGTCCGCCGAAGACTCGCGCGACGGCGACAGCGGCGTTTCCGTCCGCCGCGCCGGCGATCTTATCGGCATAATAAACGAAGTTGCGGCCGTTGCTGATCTCGGCAAGGGTGCTGCGCACAGCGGGATTTGAATCAAGCAGAGTCACAGTTTCGGCAAACCCGATCGAAGGGACCAGCAGGAACGACATGATAAGGAGTCCGTTGAGGACCCCGACGCCGAGCTTTACAAGCCATTTCCAGCCGTTTGTCGGAGAGATCCTGTCAAAGAGCTTTGCGAAGAGGGCATTGAAAAAGCAGAGAAAGATCTTGGTAAAGAAGAATATCACCGCAAAGAGCAGCGGAGCGATCAGCGAGCCGAAAAGCCCGGTGAGCCACTGATAGGTCACCGACCCCGTTTTGAGAGGTATCGGATCGTCCAGAGCAGCCATGACGGCCCTCAGAGCGACGCCCGACAGAGGCTTTCTGAGGAGCATTGCCGCGATGAAGGCGAACAGGGCTGCCACAAGCGTCAGCGCGAGACCCGACATGACCTTGCCCGGACGCCGGATGACGCCGAAGAGGATGACGATGCCGACGAGCGAGAACGAGAGGATCGAGAAAACGACAGACGCGATCTTTATCAGCTGCACGGCCTCGACAGCCATGCTCATACCTGAACCCATCATAGCAATATACCTTCCTTTCCCGGCAGGATGCCGGATAAAAACCAATATTAAAAGTGCATACACAACAATTATATCATAATTTTTTGATAAAATCAATCAAAAAACAGCTTTTCCAGGGCGGCCGTGTTCGGCAGGGGACTTTAAAACTTGTCTTGTTTTTGGGTCAGTCCCGCGGCTGTAGTGTACGGAAAACTGTGACATTCACCGATCCGTGGCGGGTATTTGCAACTTTCCGGGGTAATAATTCATTCTATCGCACACTTTTCGATCAAAACAGTTGACAAAACGGTTTTTGTGATGATATAATTAGACAAACTATTTTTCAGGAGGAAAAAAACCATGAAAAAAACGCTTGTTCTGGTCATTTCGGTCATCCTTATGATCGCGCTGTGCGTTCCCCTTTACGCAGCCGGCAAGGCGATAGACATCACCGATACGGTTAAATGCGCGACAATGTTCGAGATGATGGACGGGAAGCTCAAGATCATTCGCGACGATGCCATCCTCATCCCCGCGACCGATTACACGAACGCGATCTCGGGAGACGACCTCCCCGGAACCGGCACGAGGACCCTTACGGTCACCAACACTGTCGGATGGACCAACTACTTCAACGATCAGGACTTCCTGCTCGACGCCGCCGATGACTCCACCATCTGGCAGTATCCCTGCATCTGGTCGAAGATCTTAGGTCCGATGACCTATGACTTCACCGTCGAGGAGGCGGGAACATATGAGTTCGTCGTAGTAGGATGCGCTCAGATCAAGGAAGAGGCTGTCGACAATGACGCCAAGGACCGCGGATTCTGCGTCTCGGTCGACGGAGGCGACAAGTATCAGGTCAACATCTCGGATACTAAGGGCGTTTTCCGCAGCTATACCTATGACTACACATACGATGGAGTCAAGGCAGACGAGATCAAGACCGCGAACGGAGTCAACACCACGAACTACTTCATGGGCTACTACTACAACATCGTGATCGATCTCACCGCCGGCAAGCACCAGTTCGAGTACTGGGGCCTTGAATACAGCGGTGATCAGGATCTCTCTCAGTCAACCGGACCCCGTCTGAACTACGCCGGGACCTATGTCCAGAAGTACCTCTCAGAGGCTGAGATCGAGCTCTACACCTACCCCGAGTACACCACCGAGGAAGTCACCACAAAGCCCGAGACCACCAAGGCCGCGACTACTGCCGAAGTGACCACCGCCGCCCCCACTGAGCCGACCGTCGACGATACGACTGCCGCTCCCGCCCCCGTTTCTACGACCGGGGCTCCGAAGACCGAAGAATCGGGATGCAAATCCTCCGTCGGAGCCTGCGTCCTGCTCGTCGCCCTCGCAGGCACCGCCGTCTTCTTCAAGAAGAGGCACTGATAACACGGGCAGCGCTCACTGACAGATAATTCTTTACCGGGGCTGTCAAAAAAGTCGGACTTTTTTGACAGCCCCGCACATGTCACGGCCGGGAAACCGTGACATGTGCCGATCTTTTTCGTTTT
>ONVJ01000192.1 GCA_900321265.1 uncultured Eubacteriales bacterium | reverse complement strand
TTTTCCGGCGGAGCCTCATTGTCTTTCACATCCGCAACGCCCGACAGGACCGATGCAGCAAGGATGACGATCCCTCCGATGAGAAGGGCGGGCGAAAATGCGTCCTTCCCGGCGATGACGGCGACAGCTCCGGTCACGACCGACGAAAAGGGCATGAGCACAGCGACTGCCGCCGCGCTTACGTACTTGAGCGCCTCGGTCCTTATGATCCAGCCGAGGGTGCTGATCGCCAGCACCAGCCCGGCGAGAATAAGCAGATGCCTCAGACTGAAGGAAAAGACCGCCTTCTCGATCGGTTCTCCGCCGACGGTGATACGGTCGAGCGCGAACAGCGCCGCGCCCGAAACGGCGGCCTGCGCCCACATCTGGACCATGACGTAGAGCATGGCGTCAAGCTTTTTCGCGAATACGCCCGTCGCCGCGATGTTTACCCCGTAGAGAATCCCCGCCAGCGCGCAGAGGATCTCGCCCCTGCCGAAGGAGAGCCCGCCCGCTGAGCCTGCGCCGCTGAGAATGAAACAGCCGGCAAGGCATAGGACGCCCGCCGCGACCGTAAGGAGGGAGGGCTTCTTCCGGATGAAGAGGAAGAGAAGCAGAGGGACGGCGACGCAGGAGAGGTTCTCGAGGAAGGCGTAGAGCGTCGGCGTCGTGTACCTGAGCCCGATCTTCTGGAGCAGGTTCGCGAGGCCGACGAAAAAGCCGGTAGGAATGGCGACCCTGAAATATGACCGGTCGAGCCGCCCGAGCTTCGGGAGGCATATAATTGTCAGCGCGACAGCAGATATCAGAGTGCCGGCAAAGGAGAACGCACCGCCCGAATAAAAATTGAGAAGGTCGTCGGCTATGATCGGATATATCCCCCAGATGAGGATCACGAAGACGATCCCGCAGTATGCGAGCGCGCGCTTCGGCATTTTTTTCAGGGTCTTTCTTTCCGCTTCGGTATTCATGCGGCGCTCCTGTTTCCCGGTCGGACAGCTTCTGCCGGGGGCTGCGTTTTTGCCCTGACGGTCAGAATCCGGTTGATCATTATCCGGATTTTTTACCGGCTTTAACTAAATATACCACTTTTTCTTCAAAAAATCAAGTATCAGACGAAGTCTGTGGCTTTTCCATTCTGCAAAAGGTCGGCCGGATGGCGCGGTCCCGGTTCAGCGGAGCAATGCCGCAGGGTCAGATTGTAATTGACTTTTCTTCAAATCTAAAGTATAATATTACAATTAAAATCTAATCAATGAAGGCCGGTACATGTGAAGAAAGGGCACAGGATCATTTCTTGCTCCGTCCCGGTTCAGAAAGGAGCGATACCGCGGAATGTCTCTTTTAAGACTTCAGAACATAGGAAAGATATACGCGTCGGAGGGCAGCATCGCCGTAGGTATACGGGGAGTCAACCTGTCCTTTGACAAGGGCGAGTTCGTCGCGGTGACGGGCAAGTCGGGGTCGGGCAAATCGACTCTGCTCAACGTCATCAGCGGAATGGACTCATATGAGGAGGGCGAGCTCTTCGTCGAGGGCCGTCCGACCTCACACTATCTCCAGAAGGAATGGGAGGAGTACCGTGAGAAGTATATTTCCTTCATCTTTCAGGAATACAACATCATCGACAGCTTCACCGTTCTAGAGAACGTCGAGCTCTCGCTCATGGGCATCGACGATCTGCGTGAGCGCCGCCGCAGGGCGGAGGAGCTCATCGAGCGCGTCGGTCTGACGGCGCACAAACACCACAAGGGCTCGAAGCTTTCGGGCGGCCAGAAGCAGCGCACCGTCATCGCCCGCGCCCTCGCCAAGGACAGCCCGGTGATACTCGCCGACGAGCCGACAGGCAACCTCGATTCTCAGAGCTCAAAGGAGATCATCGATCTTCTGCACGAGGTGTCGAAGGACAAGCTCGTCATCGTCGTCACCCACAATTTCGAGCAGCTGGAGCATATCGCCACCAGGCATATCAGGATCTTCGACGGCGCCGTCGAGTCTGACCAGCTGCTGGTCCCCGGCACCGCCTTCGAGATCGTCCCCATGCCGGTCGCCGGAGAGGAGGCGCCGTCAGAGAGGGAGATCAAAAGAAAGAAGAGAAGGCGCGACCTGCGCAACGGGATAATGCTGGGCGGCGCGATCTTCAGATCGAAGCCGAAGCTCACCTTCTTCATCTGCATACTGCTCGTCATCGCCGCCGTCGGCATCTACGTCGTGTCGTCGGTGAGCAACGGCGCGCTTGAGATCTTCGAGAAGCACTATATGTTCACGCACTCGGAGGGCAGGCTCGTCATAGTCAAAAACAACGCCGATCCATTCACTCCCGAAGAGCTGAGATCGCTCTCGGCCGAGCTTGGCGCCGACTGCGTCAGCATCGATCTCCTCCTTGACCGGACGATCGGGGCGCGATTCGACGAGATCGACTGG
>ONVJ01000209.1 GCA_900321265.1 uncultured Eubacteriales bacterium | reverse complement strand
GTTATTCATGTCAAGGGACTTTTGTAAAAAACACAATATTTGATATCTTTTCCTCAAAAATTCATATAGATTGTTATTCTTCGAAGATAAATCATTCCTCATGTACTGAGATAATACTACAATAATATAAGACTGGAAGACAGTTCCGTGAGCGGAGTCGATATACCGGACATTGTGACAAAAAACTGCGGGACCGCATAAGACAAACTTCTTTTCGTTCCTCGCAGTTTTTGTTTTGCGTAAGTCTTTAACGAAGCCCTGGATAGCATTGCCGTCGGAGTCTGCAAAAATATACTCTGTATCGACTCCGCGGAGTGTAGCGTAAGTCAAAGGCTCACTGAACCTCTGTTTCGGTTGTGCTTTAAATGCTCACTATATATATGTTCTCATCATCCCTATGAGAATCGCCTTCCCCGCAGGCGCGTTTTGTATGGCAAATATCATCTTCCGAGCGGCGGAGTGACCCTCGGGCCGGTGTTTTCGTTCACGTACCAGATCCGCGAGATCTCCGCGAGCGCAGCCTGCGCCGCGGCGGACCTTCCCGGGAAGAAATCGTTTTCAAGGATCTCTCTGTCGATAAGCGTTCTGAGATAAAAGATCCTGAACTTCCATTCGCTCTTTATCTTTTCGGGCAGGATACTGTTGTATTTATCGAACACGCCAAAACAGTATTCGATATCCGACGTGTCGGCTATCTCGACCTTCAGCGGCTCCTCCGCCGGAGGGATCTCAAGAACGACGCGTCCGCCCCTCGTCGTCTTCCTCGGCAGCGCCGTCTCGGTCTTAAGGACCGCGTCGGTCAGCTCGTCGAGGGCATCGCCGGTGACGCAGAAATTCAGCTTCACATACTGTCTTACGGCGTCGGCGGAACGTGAAAACCTGCCGCTGTATCTCGCAAGGCAGATATACTTGTTGCAGTCCTCGAATATCCCCTCGGAATAGGGGAAGCCTCCGCGGAAGAGCCCTTCGGATTTTTCGTCGACCTCGTCAAGGAAACGCGCCAGAAGGCTGGCTCCGTACCCTCCCCAGGGCGAGCAGGAATGCATGCTGATCTCGGGAAAATCGATGAAGGTTATGCCCTCGGGGATCCCCTTTTCCTTGAAAACCTCAGGGAGGCCCGACTTGAAGAAGTTCGCGAGGACGTAATCGACGCCGTCGAGGGTGCCGTCGGTCATGCGGGGGTAGAAATCTCTCCATTCGTCCCTGCAGAAGAGATCGAAATACCAGGTCGAAAGAATGATCTTCGCCTGCGGGAAGAATTCCTTCGTCAGCGATCTGAATCCGGGAAGGATCTTCAGAAATCCGTTTGCGCCCCAGGGCTCGCAGGCCTCGCAGGTGCATCCGCCCTGGTCGTAGGGCCAGAAGGAGACGAAGCGGATGTCGAGGTCGGCAAACTTCTCATACATCGCTCTTCTCTCCGCGAGGATCTCCTCAAGTCCGCCCGGCTTTGAGGGACAGAGCTCGACATGATAGTGTCCGTGAGGCTTCGCAAAATATCTCCCCCGGGGCTCATATTCCGCCCGGAGCTCTGCCGGTGAGTCGGCGAAAGCCTCGTTGGCGTTCATGGTGAAAGCCCCGCCGATCCCGAGGCGGTTCGCGTACTTTATGATCGAGCGGATCCTGGAGACCAGCTTTTTGGCCTCATCGTCCTCCATCGAGGTAAAGTGATGCATGTCGAACCAGGTCATGAGGAGGTTGCATCCGCGGAGCGCGAGATCCTCGATCACGGTATAGACCTTCCACATCGGCGCGCTGTGATAGAAATTGTAGTAATGCGTTGCAAAATAAATGCCGCGCAGATGCGACTTCGGGGTGAAATCCACCCGCTCGGGAGGAGGAGCAAATCCTCCCCGCCCGTCAAATTCCGATTCCTCAAGGAAGCGTCCGAAGGCGGCGAAGAGCGACGCTTTGTCAGCTGCGCGGACAGAGACTCCACCTTCGAAGGGCTCGAGGGTATAGCGCTCGTCGCTGTATGTGTTATCGATATCAAAAATCAGGGTGTAACCGCAGCCGGGGTCTCCGGAAGAGCGCGCAAGACCGATCCCCCTGGCGTAAAGATATCTTGCCGCGGCATGAAGGAGCAGCCCGGCCGCGTCGCCGTCAACGCGGGAGAGGTCAAAGAAGAATTTCATGGAACAGATCTCCTGTGTTTAAAAGCAGGGCTGTTTTTCACCCGCGATGCGGGATCCAGGCAGCCCTGCGAAATTATCAGGTCAGTCGGCGATCTTTGCCAGGCCTTCGTTGAGCGCGTCGACCTTGGCGGGCCAGGCGCTCGTCTTGGCATTGACAAGGGAGGCCTTTGCCATTTTCATCGAGGCGATGGATCTCAGCTCGCCGAGTATCGCGAATGACGAACTGTATATGAAGCAGCCCTCGATCTTCAGGCTGCGGTAGATCAGATCGAGCATCGTCTGAGATTCGGCATTCTGGAGATATCTGAAGGACAGCGCGTTTTCATAGTAGGCCGGGAATACTTCCCTGTAGCTGTAATACGCGATGGTGTCCATCACGGCGCCGATCATCGGAAGATCCCCGCGGTCGGCGGTGGAAACGACCGCCATAAGCGACAGCTGATCCTGAGTGTGCGTATAATAGCTGTCCTGATCGCTGTTGTATTTGGGGATCGGAACGATACCGTAGTCGTCTTCGAAGCCCGACTTCGTCAGTCTGGATTCGATCATATAGATCATGGTGGTCGTCATCGCGCAGCCCTTCTGCGCGAATTTGTCGATCGAGGTCGTTGCGTTGGAGCCGTCGACGTCTCCGCCCGACGCGCCTTTGTTCCAGGTATCGTCGTTGCCCGAGATCAGATCGATGAAAATCTGAAGGATGTTGAGCATCTTTTCCTTGTCGATATCCATATAGTAATTTCCGCTGTCCCGGTCAAGCTGAAGGATCGGGAAATGGAAGGATACCCAGTAGGGGTCGACAGAGGTGTTGAGGCCCGAAACGAACCCGTAGAAATCGTTCTCGTCCCGCTTGCCGTCGCCGTTGGTATCTTCGTAGAGTCCCTTTATCAGCTCGATCTGCTTCTGGACGGTCCAGTCGCCCGAGACTGTGAGGTCGTAAAGATCGGGCAGATTCCTGGATTCCATTATCGTCTTGTTGTAAAGGGTGATATACATGTTTCTGATCATCGACACAGAATAGGCGCCCGAAGCGACATACTGCTGCTTGCCGTTGCACATGATATCGTTGAACCCCTGAGTCCAGTAGAGCTTTTTCAGGTTGAGATTTTCAACATCGACAAGATTGTGGAAATCCCCCTCGAGGGCATATGAGGTATGGGTGTATCCGGGGAGAGTCACGATGTCATAATAGTGGTCTCCGGCCTTGACAAGGGATCTGATCCTGTCGCCGACGTTGTAGACCGAGCTGTCGGAGGCGACCTCGACCTTCATCTTGATATTCAGAGCCGACTCGACCTGCGAGTTGCGGCGGTAGACCGAATCCCGGACCAGATCGCCGGATACCTCAAAGGAGTCAAATTCGTCCTTTGCGAAGGCCTGGCCCTCGACGAAGAAGCTTATCTCTTCTCCGCCGTAGTTCAGCCCCGACAGGTCGCTGACGAACTCGAGGTTTTCGGTCTCGGCGGGTTCGGTGGTCTCATCCGCGACAGCGGAGGGCGTCGTTTCGGGAGGAAGAGTGTCGTCCGGAGCGTCCGGCTTGGCGCAGGCGACGGCCGAAAGAACGATGCTGATCGCAACGGCCGCGGCGATCAGATGAATGATCCTCTTTTTCATTTTTTTCTCCTTCGGGTCTGTGCGAACAGCAGCGAAAGGCCGGCCGCACTGAAGAGTTGATATTATCCGGAAGACTTCGGACGCCGGGCTCCGTCATTCCTTTGCTTCGGCGTCCTTGTCAAGCTTCCGGTTTCTGAAATACAGGCAGAAATCGGCAAATACCATGATGAAATTCAGGACATAGAAAAACAGGACGTACCATTTCGAAGACAGATCGGCCATGTACGACCGGTTGAGGAGCTTTGAAATGATGCCGGCTACATATCCGCAAAGGATCAACAGGAGGAAGAGCAGGCTCTTTCCCTTCGCCGTCCTGGCCCTGTATGATTTTATCACGTTGAAAGGCCAGGAAACTCCGAAGCAAACTATCATGGCCATTTCAAGATATTCAAAGAATTCCATAATACAACCTTGCGTTCCGGGTTCTTCCGCACAGGCCCTTCAGTCCTTCTGCAGAAGGCGCTTCCCTTCCCAGAGTCTTCCGGCATTCTCGGCAAGTCGGTCGGCTTCTCCCGAAAGGCCCGCGTTCCTCAGGATATCGTATGCCTCGCCGAGGTTCGGAAGACGCGACCGGGTATCGTGAGCGTCCGACCCGAGAAGATCGACCTCCCGGTTCTTCACCGCCTTCAGCGCCTTCCTTCTGCTTGCTTTTTCGATAATGTACTCGGCGTTCATCTGAATTGCGACCGGAAGCCTCCTCAGCCGTTTGATCGAAGCAGCCGAAGTCAGTTTTCCGTACCTCTCCAGATGAGCTATGACCGGGACGAATCCGCGGTAGCGCGAGATGTCGGCAACGTCTGAGATCACCCTCGATCCCCACTCCTGCCAGGGCATCTCGACCAGGATGTACCTGGTCCCTTCATAACACAGATCCTCCAGCATTTCCTCATGCTGGATTCCGACATGATAATACACCTCGGCTCCGAGCTTCCATCCGGGAAGTCCGTCCGGCGTTCCCTCGCGCGGACAGATTTTTTCCAGGATCTTCGCAGCCGTCTCTCTCCTTTTCAGGAACTCACCGACAGATTCGCTCGGATAGCAGTGAGGTGTCAGAAAAAGTCTTCCGACCCCTCCGTCCCCGGAGATACGGAGCATATCAAGAGTCATGTCCGGGCTTCTGCTGCCGTCGTCGATCCCGGGAAGGAGATGGGAATGAATGTCTGTCAGGATCATGGCCGCGGCATAAGATCAGTCCTGCTCGGGATCGTCGGGATCCCGCTCAGTCTCGGCTCTTTCTCCGTAGCCCGGCCCATATTTGCTTCCCCTGCCGTACTTGCCGTATTTTCCGTACTTGCCGTATTTCCCGTATTTACCGTACTTTCCGTATTTGCCTACTGCATCCTTGTCGTCGTCCACAAGAACGAAGCCGAGGATCTCGGTGTTGGTGAATCTCAGCCTTTCGATCGCCTGTTTAACGAGCGATCTGGATGAGTATCCTCTCTTGACGACGAATACGTAGCCGTCAAGCGCGCGGCTTATGTTGCGGGCGTCGGAAACTTCGTTGATCGGCGGAAGGTCTATGACGATATAGTCGAGCATCTTGCCGAGAGAACTGAGAATTGTCGTCGTCTTGTCGTCCCCGAGAAGCTCGGAGGGATGAGCGGGAAGACTGCCGCTGGTTATGACCATGAAATTGGGACTGAATTCGGTCTTCTGAATTACGTTCTCGGTCTGACCTGTGAGAAGTTCTGAAAAGCCCGGCGCCTTGTTCAGACCGAGTCTCTTCGCTATCGTGGGCAGTCTGAGGTCACCGTCGATCAGAAGGACCTTCGAGCCCTGAAGCGAAAGGGTGTAGGCGAGATTTATCGCGCAGAGAGATTTTCCTTCCGAACCGTTGGCGCTTGTGATACCTATGGTCTTGCAGCCCTTGATCGAGGCGAGCGAAAAACCGATGTTCGTTCTCAGCATCTTATAGGCCTCTGCGGCCATGAAATTGAGGTTTTCGCAGATATATTCCCTGTCCCTGAGAAAATCGGCGGAGGAATCGGGAGTTTTTATCTCATTGCTTTTCATAGTGCGAACCTCCCTCGTACTTGATGTAAATGTTGGGAATTACAGCGAGAACGGGATATGAGTAGTTCTCGGCGAGATATTTCTCCTCGTGAATCTTGTCGTCCGCGAGATCGAACACTATGAGCAGACCCGACATCAGGAAGAATCCGAGCAGAGCCCCGATCAGAACATACTTGACAGTCGACGGACCGCTTTTTACTCCGTTGGTAGCCGGATCCACGACTGTGACACGCGCTCCGTCGACGACGCCGGCTATGGCGTCGGGGAGGATCTCGGTGATGTTTTCGACAAGGATCCTGGCCTCTTCCGGATCGTTTGCCGTCACGGTGATCCTGAAGATCTCGGTGCTCTCAACAGAACTTGCGCTGACATTTTTGGCGAGAGAAGAGGGTGTGTAGCCTTCAAGGCCGGAACTCTCGATCACCTTTGTCAGCGTCGAGTTCGATTTCAGGATAACAGCATAGGTCGATACCAGGCTTTTCGCGGCTGATATCTCGGTCGTCGAGATATAGTCTGAGGAGGTCCCGCTGTTTTTGTTGTTTACATACATCATGGCAGACGATCTGTAAGTGGGCTTGACAATGAACTTGGCAAACACCATGGCGATAAGCGCCACAGTCAGAGTCACAACCATGATAATGATAATGTTGTGCCAGATGATCCCCAGGATCCGGAGAAGATCAATCTCGACCTCGCCTCCGTTTTTCTTGTTTTCATTCTCGTTCATAATGCTCGATACTCTTCCTGATTAGTTATATGATTGGTATTTTATTGTCCGCAGGGGCAGAAATCGGTGTAGATCGGGGTGTGATCGCTGGCGGTGGCTACCGTATTCGTTCTGATAATGTCGAAAGATTTGAACACGACCCCGCCCTGACCGAAGATATGGTCGATACTGAGTCCTGTCCCCGGGATCCCCGAAGAGTAACTGTATGACGTTTTGAATCCGGTCGTTATGATCTTCTCGGCGGTCTTTTCGCAGTCGGCGAATCCGGCCGCGACAAGATTGGCGTAAGGCACCGACTGTTCGTTGAAGTTGCAGTCTCCGTTGACCGTCATCGGTATCTCTCCGTATTTTGAGATAAGCCTCGATCTAACGTCGAGTATCTGCCTTACGTTATCGATCCTCCAGTTGTTCGCGATCTCCGACCTCTCCTCCGAAGACTTGTTCTCGTAGCCGCTGTAGCTTGCGCTGCAGACGGCTCCGTGGAAGTTTATCATCGCGAATTTCTTTCCCGACGCCTTTTCCTCAAAGACGGCCCAGCAGAGGGATTTGGTATTGGTGCCGGTATACCTGCCGTCCAGCCACTCGACGCCGCCTTCGACGAGAGTCAAAAGCTTTGTGTTGTAGATGATCGGCGTATAGTTGTATGTGGTGCTTCCGCTGTGCTTTTCCTGCGCGTGGCGGTAGTAGTCGAAATCCTTCATGAACACCTGTATCACGTTCGTGTGGATCTCGGCGTTGCATTCCTGCATAGCGATGATATCCGGCCTGTATTGCTCGAGGACGGTCACGGCATCGGCGGCGACTCCGACCGCACATCCGAGATTCCAGCTCATGAAGCGCATGGCGGCACCCTCGGCGAGCGGTTCGCGCGAGTCGGCGATAACCCCCGAAATATTCAGGGAAGGATCGAGTCTGACCGATGATACCGGCTCTCCCGAGAGAAAAGTCTCAATAAACAGATCCATTGCAGCTGCGGTCGCGACCTCGTTCTCTCCGATAATGAGCAGCTTCGGACCGGCAAAGGCGATCAGATAGCCGTTCTCGGGAAGCGTTCCGATGACGTCGCGGCTCTCCTTTCTGTTGGTATTTCCCACCAGGATCTCCGTGTTTTCATTCTCGATGACCGCGTTCTTCCCGTAGTATCCGATGACGGCGTCGTCGGTGATGC
>ONVJ01000102.1 GCA_900321265.1 uncultured Eubacteriales bacterium | reverse complement strand
AGCTCGGTCTTCAAAGACATCCTCGGCTTCATCCTGTCGCCGCTGGCGCTGCTTCCCTTCCTGATCCCCCTCCTGATCATAATCAGGGTCTTCAAATACGCGGCGGGAAGGGGCTTCGGGACCTCTTCGGCGGACAAGACCACTCAGACCGCGACCAAGAAGCAGATCAAAAAGACTCTCATCAAATACTACCCCGAATGCCCCGGGTGCGGCGCTCCCAGACCCGAGAACTCAAACTACTGCGAATACTGCGGCCGCAGCTTCATCGAGAGCGAGGAAGTGATCTCGGAGGAGGACGTGACCGACAAGAACAAAGACACCGTCGAGGGCGACTTCCGCAGCGAAGACAACCCGAACAGCTTCGTCAGAGTGAGATTCGTGAACGTGCCGATAGTGATCCCGGTGTCGACCGCGTCGAACAAAAACGGCTCAGGCCGCTCCTGCGTCCACTCCTCCTGTGTTCACTCATCCTGCGCCTGCGCATGCGCCTCACACTGCGCCTGTGCCTGCGCCTGCGCGGGCGGCGGAAGAGCCGGCTGCTCTGCCAAGGATTTCTACAACACCGGTCTTAAGCTGACGCAGATAAAAAAGCACTGCGGCGGCGGCAAAAGCTGAGCGAAAATACCGCAGCCGCAGACACCCGCCGATCCCAGTACTGTCTCTTCCGGCTGCGTGACCGCAGAATTGTACGGGCCCCCACGAAAACGGAAGCCGGACACCGCGGTGCGGACCCCTGCCGGGATCCTCAGTCGCCTGTGAGTCGCGGGCCTGTTACGATCATTTCCCCTTTACAGAACCGCACCCCCCGCGGACGTATCCGCGGGGGGTGCTTTTGTTCAGTTGCCTGAACTCAGTTATTCAGAAGATATTCTCAGAATTTCTTCTTGGAGACGTAAGCGGCTCCGAGAACGGCGACGATGGCGACGCCGATTCCGATGACGCTCTTGCATCCGCCATCCTTCCCGGTAGCGGCGGTGGTGACGTCGGTCGGAGCAGCGGTGGTCTCGGTGGGAGCAGCGGCGGTGGTCTCGGTGGGAGCAGCAGCGGTGGTAACCTCAGCGGTGGTCGCCTTGGCAGTGGTCTCGCCCTTGGTGGTCTCGGGAGCCTTGGTGATGTCGATGAGGTCGAAAGGATCGAACTCGGCAGTAGCGGCATTCTTGTAGTTGTTGCCGTCCTTAACGACGTAGGAGGAGGTAACCGCCGGAGTCGGGGTCTGGTCTGTGCCGAGGGTCTGGTTGAATCCGTTCTTCTGAGCGGCCGCGTTGATCTTGTAGGTGATCTCACCGGAGGCGAGCTGAGCCGGAGTTACGATAGTAACGTAGTTGTTATCGATACCCCAGGCGAGCTCGATACGGTTGGCGGCGTACTTGGATTCGTCTTCAGCGTAGGTCAGATACTTGAAGATGCCGGCTTCGTCAACGATGTAGTTGTGCAGGAAGGTGGTGTTGTCCTTGTAGTTGGAGGACGAGCAGCCGAGGAATACGAACATGAATGTTGCGGCTTCCTCAGTTCTCTTGGCAAACTCGGCGTTGGAAACATTGTACATCAGGGTGTTCTTGGTCGAGTTGGAGTAACCGACGAAAGGAGCGCACCACTTGTCGGAGACGATCTTGCCGCTGACAAGGTTGAACTCGATATCAAAGGTCTGAGCGTCGTTGGTGCCGTTGCAGTAGCAGTAACCGGCAATTCCGCCGGCCCAGCCCTTAGCTTCGATATCACCGGTGTTGATGTTGCCGAAGAATCTGTAGGGGGTGTTGTCCATGAGATACTGGCAGGTGTTGTTGCCAAGTCCGGAGTAGGCGAGGAAGCCGCCGGCATAACGGCCACCCTTGATGGTGCCGCTGTTGACGCAGTACTCAATGTTGCAGAAGTTAAAGTTGGCGGTCATAGCGACACGGCCGACGAATCCCGCGCTGCCGTCCTGGCCGAGGCAGTTGGCATAATCGCCGTCGAACTTAACATCGCCCTTGTTCTCGCTGTTGCGGGCAAGGAAGGTGTCGCAGATGCCCGCGAAACCGCCGGCATAGAATCTGCAGGACTCTGTCTTGGTGCATTTTACGGTGATAGCACCTTCGTTGACGCACTCGACGAACATCGCACCGCAGTCAGCACCGGCTTTGCCGATGAATCCGCCGACGCCCCAGTAGCTGTCTTTCTCAGCAGTATCCGGAACGGTCATCGTGACGTTGGCCTTGTTTACGCACTTCTCGATGACGGCATAGTCGGAGAACTCGTCAAAGATCTT
This sequence comes from uncultured Eubacteriales bacterium, assembly GCA_900321265.1. GTDB lineage: Bacteria > Bacillota > Clostridia > Oscillospirales > CAG-272 > CAG-390. Next base: position 3,572 of record ONVJ01000102.1, on the reverse strand, counting down.
GGCGGAGCAGGTGGTCGCGAGAGCACCGACGTTGGTGTCGCTCTCGATCGTACCGTCGATGGTCAGGTTCTTGATGACCGCTTTGCCGAGGTCAGCAAAAACCGGAGCGCCGCTTACGGTAATGGTGTGGCCGTTGCCGTCAAAGGTTCCGACAAAGGCAGTGGGGGTCTCGCCGGCGCCGTAGGAAGCGGTGACGACGATGTCAGCGTCAAGAATGTAGTTCCCGTCGGCCTGCATCGCGAGGAATTCGGCGGCGGTGGTCACCTTCGTTGCGTCATCGGCGGAAATTCCGACCACGCAGAGAGAAAGGACCATCAGAACGCTGATGATGATACTAAATGTTTTGCGCATTTTTTGTACCCCTTTCTTTATTTTGGTATAAAATATTGTCGGTTGGGTCATCTGTACACAATCAACGTATATTTAGCAGTAATATTATACTCGTTTTTTTTCGGCGTGTCAACGGAAAGATTAAAAAACCGCAAAACAAACAAATCTTTTTTTGCGTTTTTGGCGATTTTTTATCAAAAACCCGCGATCCGACGGCAAAAAACGCCCGCTGACAGCAAAAATCCTTTATTTCAGTTCAAGAGCCCGCCTGTATCCGGCGGCGACCGCGGCCATCACGGCCGACCGAAAGCCCCTGTCCTCAAGCGCGTGGACCCCCGCGACGGTAGTCCCGCCCGGGCTGCAGACGGCGTCCTTCTGGGCCGCCGGGTTGCCGTATTCGAGCACCGAAGCCGCGGATCCGAGCAGCGTCTGGGCAGCCAGCGTCTGCGCGGTCTCCCTGGGAAGTCCGCATTCGACCCCGGCGTCGGCGAGAGCCTCGATGAAGATAAAGGCGTAGGCGGGGCCGCTGCCCGACAGGGCGCATCCGGCGTCGATCAGTCTCTCGGGCAGTTCGGCGAATCTTCCCGCGCCGTCGAGCAGCCGGAGAAATCCGGCCTTCTCCTCTTCCGTGACGCCTTCGCCGCAGGCGTAGAGGACCATTCCCTCTCCGATCCTGCAGGGCATGTTCGGCATGATGCGTATGATCCGGGGCCCTTCGCCGCCGAGGCCCTTCGCGACCGAGGCGATCCCGATCCCGGCGGCCATGGTGACGATGACGGGCAGGTCCTCCGCGGGCAGAAGTTCCTTCAGTTCGGCGAGAACGGCGGACATGACCTGGGGCTTTACCCCCAGAAAGACATACCCGCTGTCCGCGGCCAGCTCGGCAAGTCCGGCCGGGACCGTGCCGTATTGCGCGGCGTGAGCCGCCGTCTTCGAGGCGTCGGTGTCGCAGACCGCGATCATGTCCTTCCCCGCCGCCTTCGCGGCGACCGCCGCCAGCGCGCCTCCCATATTGCCGCAGCCGATGAATCCGGCCGTAAATCTCTTCTTGTTTTTCATATCATCATCTCTCCTCTTCCCCTCCGGGCGGGATAAGTTTCCGCCGGATGCAGGCCGTTTTCATCTCGTCTGGCCGCTGCCCCTGACGACGTATTTGTATGAGGTGAGCTCGCAGAGCCCCATCGGGCCTCTGGCGTGGAGCTTCTGGGTCGAGATCCCTATCTCGCAGCCCAGCCCGAACTCTCCGCCGTCGGTGAACCTGGTCGAGGCGTTGTGGTAGACGGCGGCGCTGTCTACGGTGTTGAGGAAATACTCAGCCGCAGACGGATCCGACGTGACTATCGCGTCGCTGTGTCCGGTAGAGTGTGCCGAGATATGCCCGACCGCCTCCTTCACTCCTCCGACGACTTTCACCGCGAGGATGTAGTCGAGGAACTCGGTGTCGAAATCGGTATCCGACGCGGGGGTCCCGTCGATGATGACCGCCGATTCGGGGCAGAGCCTGAGCTCGACCGGAGGCTTCCCGGCGGCGGTCCTGCAGTCGGTCAGCCGTTTTTTCAGCTTCGGAAGGAATTCGGGGGCGATGCTCCTGTCGACGAGGCAGACCTCCTCGGCGTTGCAGACAGAAGGTCTTGACGTCTTTGCGTTCTCGATTATCTTCAGCGCCATCTCCTGATCGGCGGCGGCGTCGACGTAAACGTGGCAGATGCCGGTCCCGGTCTGGATGCAGGGGACCTTCGAGCCGGTCACGCAGGCCCTGATGAGGCCTGCTCCCCCGCGCGGAATGAGAACGTCGATCAGACCTACCGCCGCCATCATCTCGGCCGCGGCCGCCCTCGAGGTATCCTCCGGGATGTTGACGGCGTCCGCCGCGCCGAAGGGGAGGAGCGCCTCCTTCAGCAGGCCGACGATCGCGGAGGCGCTGGCGGCGGCCTCCTTCCCCGGCTTGAGGACGCAGACGTTCCCGCTCTTGAAGCAGAGCGCGGCGGCATCCGACGTGACGTTCGGGCGGCTCTCGTATATGATCCCGATGACCCCGAGCGGCACGCTCACCCTCTCGATGCAGAGGCCGTTCGGCCTTACCGAGGAGGAGATCACCCGCCCCAGCGGATCGGGAAGCGCGGCGACCTCTCTTATGCCCTGCGCCATCGCGGCGATGCGGGCTTCGTTCAGCATGAGGCGGTCGATCATCACCGGGGAGATCTTTCCCTCGGCGGCCGCGCAGTCGGCGGCGTTCGCGGCGAGTATCCTGTCCGCGCCCGCCTCAAGGGCGTCCGCCATCGCGCAGAGCGCAGCAGTACGCTCCTCCGCGGTAAGCGCGGCGACCGCGGGGACCGCCCTCCGGGCTCTCTGAAGCATTTCGGAAGTCGTCATTTCAGGAATTTTCCTTTCATTAGATATAAAAAGGGAACGATCCGCCCGGTCATTGTCCGGGAAGGGTCACGCTCTCCGCGCCTTTTTCCCCGGGAAGCCGGGCTTCACTTCGCCGGCTTCGGTGCTCTGAACAACGTCATAGTATCGCAGGTCCCGTCAAAGATCCGGTAGAGGATCTCGGGATCGCGTCCGTTGGCGATGACGGTGTCGCAGCCCTTCTCCATGCAGATCGCGGCGGCGTCGAGCTTCGTCTTCATCCCGCCGGTGCCGAGAGCCGATCCGCTACCTCCGGCGGCGCGGATTATCTCTTCGTCGATCACGTCCACCGTCCTGATCAGCTTCGCCCCGGGATCTGTCTTCGGATCGGAGGTGTAGAGGCCGTCGATGTCGGACAGCAGGATAAGCAGATCGGCGCCGATGCTGACCGCCACCCTCGCCGAGAGAGTGTCGTTGTCGCCGACCTTTATCTCCTCGGTCGCGACGGTGTCGTTCTCGTTGATAACGGGTATAACACCCAGCTCGAGGAGCCTGTCGACGGTGTTGCGGAAATTCTCGTGGCGCTCGGGCGATGAGAAATCCGACGCGGTGAGCAGTATCTGCGCCACGGTGTGGCTGTATCTCGCGAAGAGCCTGTCGTAGGTGTACATCAGCTCGCACTGGCCTACGGCGGCGGCCGCCTGCTTGGAGGTGATGTCAGCCGGCCGGCCCGGAAGCCCCAGCTTCCCGACGCCCATGCCGATCGCTCCGCTGGAGACGATGACTATGTCGTTCCCGGCGTTCTTGATATCGCTTATGATCTCGGTCAGACGGTCGCTGCGGCGGATGTTGAGCCTTCCGTTCGCGTGGGCTATCGTCGACGTCCCGATCTT
>ONVJ01000120.1 GCA_900321265.1 uncultured Eubacteriales bacterium | reverse complement strand
TAGCCGACGCCCAGTTCAAGGAACAGGACCTTTCCGCCGCGGGTGCGCAGGAAGTTCTCATATCTTTCCGCCGCTTCGTGCCAGCCCCCGTCCTCGACGAATTTGTCGTCGGAGCGCAGGTTCATCGTCATCGGCTCGCCGCAGACCGGGCAATGCGGCACCAGCTCACCGGGCACCGTCATCTTCGGTGTCACGCCGTCCGGAACGGTCAGCGTTCCATCCTCCGCGATAACAAAACCCTGGGCATCCACCATTGCCCGGACAGTCTCCGCATTGCCGTAGGTCTTCTCATGGCAGGGCCTGCTGCACTGAAACAGGCCGTAGTCGCCCTGCGTGCAGAACAGGCGCTTTTTATCGAAGCCCGCCTTCTGGAAGCAGTGATCGACGTTCGTGGTTATGACGAAATAATCTTTGTCTTTCACCAGATTGAACAGTTCATTATAGACCGGCTTCGGCGCGCCGGTATAGCGGTTGACGAAAATGAATCTCGACCAGTACGCCCACATTTCCTCCGGCGTTTTAAACGGGTAGAACCCGCCCGAATACATATCGGTAAAGCCGTATTTCTCCCTGAAATCCGAGAAGTATCTTTCAAACCGTTCACCGTCGTAGACGAAACCTGCCGAGGTGGAAAGCCCCGCGCCCGCGCCGATCACGACCGCGTCGCAGGCGGCCAGCGCATTTTTCAGCTTCCTGATATTATCCGAGAAGCTTCCGGTAGATCTCGAGATCCTCGTCCTTCCATACATTGAATATCACCTCTGTTCTGCTTTTTGTATCTGCCCTGTGATCGCGTACCGTCTGCACCGCGATCTCTGCCGCCCGCCGCTGCGGGAAGCCGAAAACACCGGTGGAGATACAGCAGAACGCGATACTGCCGAGCCCGTTTTCCTCCGCAAGCGCCAGGCAGGAGCGGTAGCATGACGCGAGAAGTTCTTCCTGCCTTGCCGTCAGTCTGCCGTTTACGATCGGTCCGACGGTGTGAATTACGTATTTACAGGGCAGATCATACGCCGGCGTGATCTTCGCACGCCCCGCCGGCTCCTCATGTCCCTGCTTCTTCATGATCCCGGCACAGGTGTTGCGGAGCCGCAGGCCGGCGTAGGTATGGATGCAGTTGTCGACGCAGTTGTGAAGCGGCCGAAAGCAGCCGAGCAGCTGCGAATTTGCGGCGTTTACGATCGCGTCGCATTCAAGTGTCGTGATGTCGCCCTGCCAGAGATATATGCCGTCCTCCGCGGGCGAAAGACCGTCGAGGCGGGTGATCCCTTTCGCCGCCGTCGCCTCTCTAAGGTAGTCGCTCTCGATCCCGATATACTCGTCGGAGAGCGGTGCGGGAAGGCGGACGTTCATCAGCGAGCGCAACAGGTCTTTTTGTCCTTTTTCGTCAACCGGAATTCCGATATTCCTGTATCGAGGCTGTTCGGACAGGAGCGCTTTTATCAGGTATGTTCTTTTTTCTTCGTGTGTCACCGGTTCACCTTCATTCAAAAAACAGAGATTCCTGCCCGTCGGTCCAGGATTCCTGCGGCACGTCGTTTATCACGTCGCCTTCCTTATAACCGCCGATCAGAAAAGGAGACTCCGGATCATGCAGGCGGCTCTGCGCCAGAACGACGGACGGTTCGGCGTTTGCATAGCAGTACTTGCACAAGTGCAGGCAGGTGTTGTACGCGCCGATATCGCAGGAAAGATAGCAGGCGCACCCGGCTCTTGCGCCCTTCTTTTTCGGGGCGAGGAGACGCTTGCCTAGCGCCTTTTCGTAGTCGCCGATCCGCATACATCCGCCGCAGTCGGCGCCGAACTGCGCAAGCTCGTCTCCCTCGGCGCAGGGCTTGAGGGTCATACCGTGCGCTGCGGCGATCTTCACCATTTCACGGCCGAGCGTTAGCCGCTCTTCCTTTGTGACCTCCCGTGCCTCCGGGAAATTGCGCCTGACCTTCGGATACAGGTCGATGAAGCTGATGACGGCGGTCTTTGTGCAGCCGTCGAGCGCCGCAGCCATCTTCTCAAATGCGCGGAGGTGGTACTCCACGGAATATTTGCCGGAAATGAAGATCGGATCGTATCGCCAGCCCGTCGAATTTACGCCGACGATTCCCGACAGCTTTTTGAAATCCTCGAGCAGTTCGTGCTTGTCCTTCACGTTCGGCTCTATGTCGCGTCCGTACGGCGTGACCGTGACGAACCAGTACTGCCCGTAGTCTTTCAGCAGATCCGTAAATTTGAACATCGGGGCGGGATCCTTGGTGCAGAAGCCGATGCAGTCAACGACCGAAGGGTCGAGGCGGTAGCGGCTGACCTGCTCCGGATAATAAGGATTGCGCACGCAGACAAAGCCCTCGCGCAGTCTGTTAGCAAACCACTCCGCGTAAAAAGCCGGTATGTCCGTTCTTTGTCCCGTGTTTATGATCATACCGGCTTTCCTCCGTTTCATATTCCGCGCTCAATCATACATACGGATCCCGAAAAAGGATTCAGGTGAACGATGATCCGTATGGATTATCTATGCGATATTACGTTTTTGCTTTACACGAGCGATGCGGCGAACTCACCAGCGCGTCTCAGATCTTCATCTGTCGGAAGACCTTTGTTGATAAAGATCCACGACGCGGCGCAATGGAACTCTTTTTCGCTGAGTTTTACGCCAAGTTCGTCAGTAACTTTTTTGACCGCTTTCCAGGTGGATGCGCCGGAGGCGGCGGTGTTCATATTGACCACTTCGCTGATTTTTTCTTTGTTTCTTAAGAGAAATTTCTTGATCTCCTTGTCTATATCCGCGGCGTACATCGCGTTTATAAGAAACAGTCTGTCAACTTTTTCGTCAAGATCGCACGAGACCTCGAGCGCGTCGGCATCGAGCGCCTTCGACACCGCGTCAGCAAGGTTTTTTGTGTTGCCTTTCTTTGATTTTGTAAAATAACGTATGGCTGTCTTCATTTTGTTTACCCCCATAATTATGTGTTTTAAAGAGATTTTTTCGGGATTTGAATAATACCTTACTGCTGTTTGCGTTTGTTTTTTTCTGATTTTTCCGGACAAAACCGATCTTGTTATTTCAGAACGCAGGATGCAACATAATGCGTATCGTCACCGGAAGGCAATGCCGGATCTGCTGTCTCAAGCGTCACGTCAATTCCGGATTCGTTTGCGGCAAGCTCAAAATGGCAGAGAGCTATGCCGATATCGATCTTCTGAATATCCCAACCGTCGGCGGAAACGAATCCTTTGCTTTGCTTTTTGTAAAAATGCGCTTTATCACCGGATACGACGACGCGCCATGGCTGCCGGTTGACTGCGGAAGGTGCCAGCCGCACCGCCTCCAGAGCGCCTTTGAGCGCTCCGGCTTTTTCTTCGGTCAGCGGAGTATTAAAGCTCCCGTCAAAGAACAGCTCTTCAAAACCGTTTCTGCTGTCCGCCTTGATTCCTTTTCTCATCATAGTTTCCCTGAACGACATCTTTTTTGCCGCATAGCCGACCGGACTGACGCAAGGCATGACCTCGCCTTCGGCGACCTCCATCGCTCGCTCAAATGCATCCCTGTTCATCGTCCCGGCGATCCAGGTGGTACCTACGCCTATCGACTCTGCAAAAAGAACGATCTTCTCAAAAGAATATCCAAACGCTTCCTCCGCGTACCGGACGCGGCGCATCTTACCGGCTATGAAGGTGTCGGTGCCGACGATAACCGGGCTTGACAATCCGTACTTTCCGGCGTCGAGCAGTTTCCATGTGACCGGAATACCGTAGGGATTTTCCGCTTTCTCGGCAAATTTCATTATCGCCATGGCGTCTTTCTCGCGCAGTTGCGTCCCGTCGAAACTGCGGACGCTCCGTCTTTTTCTTATGACTTCAGATATTTTCATTTCAATCTCTCTTTAAATAAATGCTCCTCGACGTTCTGCTTTCAAAATACTCGTTCTAATTGCAGCATGGATCGGTATTCAAGCTCCGTTTCAATCGATTCTTCCTTCGTCATCGGCTTGTCGGTCGTGGAGAAACCTTCAACGACATTTTACGGGTTTCTTTAATCCTTAGTCCGTTCTTCATCGAGCATCTTGTATAAAACAGTGTAAAGCGATGTCGCTTCGTCGGGTGTAAGATGGAACTCCTTCGATATGGTCTCGGGCACGCAGAGCGCTTCATTTTGCAGCTTTTCACCTGATTCAGTCAGCGTGATCACAAGATTGCGCTCGTCTCTTTTGTCTTTTTCTTTCTTTATGTATCCTTTGTCTTCAAGCTTTTTCAAAAGCGGAGTGAGCGTGTTCGACTTAAGGTACAGTGATTCGCAAAGAAGCTTTTCATTCACCTGCTTTTCTTCCCACATGACCATCATAACGATGTATTGCGTATAGGTCAGGTCGAGCATGTCGAGAAGCGGCTTGTATTTTCTTGTTATCATATTCGATACCGCATAGAGAGGGAAGCAAAGCTGGTTTTTCAGTCGGAGAGCAGCGTATTTGTCAGTCATTCATTTCACCTGTAATTATTTCGCATTCGACTTATCTGAGACCATTATATCGCGCGCGATACGATTTGTCAAGAGCTGTTTTGATTTTCTGATAAAAATGAGCGTTATTAAACCGCACGAATTATTTCCCCGGGATTCATTGCGATCAGATCGTCGTTTTCTACGGTTCCAACTCGTGGGCGTACACGCGGCTCGGACATATCACCGGTAAAACTGAGTCGCAGCTGTCGGAACTGCTGGGGAAGGGAAACGTGACGCTGGAGCTTTCGGCGGAATAAAAAACGGTAAGCTGATGTGCCTTGCAGGCACCTCCGCTTCAACTACCTTCCAGACGGAAGACAGAAATAAAACCGCATGATATACGGAAATCCTCCTTTGCGATACGAAGAGACCGCAGGGGAGGATTTTGCCGTATTCTGTAAACCTGAAAAATGACACTAAAGCCTGAACCTGCAGCGCGCAGGCGGGCCGATTGACTTTTTTGTTTTTATCTGTTATAATATGATGTGAACGGAAATCCCTATCATTTATGAAAGGACTGATGACATGAGTTTGTTTTCCTGCTTTACCGACCTTCGGAAGATATTTGAAAAATACAACTGCGGACCGGAAGGATTCGTAAATATGCAGATCGGATCCGACGGGAAGCTGTATTTCCTGTTCAATGAAAACATACCGGAACGTATCGACGGTATGTTCGTTCCGACGAGATCGTGCAGCGGATACCGTGTCATCGTACTGGATATTGACTGGGAAAATGAGGCGGTCACGGGAGAACGCCTCTATGATCTCGGTACGCAGGAGATGAATTATCACTTCGTGCAGCCCATGGACGACGGATTTCTGCTTGTGGCTTCGAGATGCCGCCGCATAAACGGCAAAGGGGAGAACAACGCGGCATTGTTCGACAGGCAGGGCGGCATCATCAGTCAGTTCTGCTTCGGCGACGGTATAGAGGATGTCATAGTTCTTTCGGACGGCAGGATCGTCACAAGCTATTTTGACGAGGGAGTACTCGGCAACTACGGCTGGGAGGACGAACCGCTGGGGGCGAGCGGTCTCGTCGTATGGGATAAAGGCGGAAAGATCCTCTGGGAGGCTGACAGTGATATCCTCGACTGCTATGCCCTGAATATCGACGACAGCGAAAGGCTCTGGTATTACTTCTATACCGAGTTCGAACTCGTCTGCACCGATCTTCAAAACGAAACGGTGTATCAGCCGGATATCAGCGGGTCAGATATGTTCATTCTGACTGCCGACGGGAAGAGCGTTATCTTTGACAAAGGCTATGACGGTCATGGCTCGTTCGTCGCGGAGCGGTTCATCGGCGACAGACTGTCAGCGCCCGAGGATATGCCGCTCGACTATGAAGGCAGAGAGATAATACCGCGGATGTATACGTCAAGAGGATCGCGCGCCGCGTTCATTGACGGCGAAGACAGACTGTTTGTGAAAAACTTTATCAGT
>ONVJ01000089.1 GCA_900321265.1 uncultured Eubacteriales bacterium | reverse complement strand
TCGCCGAAGGCGGCTTTTGCCGGAGCCGTGCTGGGAGCGGAGAGAACATCCCCGTTACTGTCGCTTTTGCGGAGAGCTATCCGAACAATTGTCATTCCCTTCGGAAGTCGGGCGTCAGCCCCTTCCGGCGGGCAGTTCGGGTCAGCCGCGAAAGCCGGCTGGCTTTTGTTTTTCCCGCCCGGCGCCCTCCGTCCGGTCGAAGGAATGCAGGACCCTCCCGGCATGATCATTTTCAGGATTTAAAAAAATATATATAAGTGAGAGGAAAACAAAAAATGTCAAAGATCAGAAGAGAGCTCTTCAGAGGAACTGCGACCGCCCTCATCACCCCCCTTACAAGGGACGGCATCGATTTCGAGGCGATGGGAAGGCTGATAGACTGGCAGATCGCCGAGGGCATCAAAGCACTGGTCATCTGCGGCACGACCGGAGAGGGATCGACGCTCTCCGACGCCGAGCACCGCGACGTTCTGGAATATGCCGTAAAGAGAGCGGCAGGGCGTGCGGTGATGATCGCCGGGACGGGATCGAACGACACGGCTTACGCGATCGATCTCACCCGCCACGCCTGCGAGATCGGCTACGACGGGATGCTCCTCGTCACTCCATATTACAACAAGGCGACCCAGCGCGGACTCATCGAATCCTTTGCAGCCGTCGCCGACGAGAGCACGAAGCCCTGCATCCTCTACAACGTGCCGTCGAGGACCGGGGTCAATATCGAGCCTTCGACCTACGCCGCTCTCGCCGACCACCCGATGATCTGCGGGATCAAGGAGGCGGGAGGCAACATCTCTAAGATCGCCGAGACCTTTGCCGCGGTCGGCGACAGGCTCGCGATCTATTCGGGCAACGACGATCAGATCGTTCCGATACTCGCCCTGGGCGGAGTCGGAGTCATTTCCGTCCTCTCCAATCCCCTTCCCCGCGGCACCAACGAGATCTGCGACAGCTTCTTCGCGGGCGACATCAAACGCGCCGCCTACCTCCAGCTGCGCTACCTGAGGCTGATCAACGCCCTCTTCTCGGAGGTCAATCCGATCCCCGTCAAGGCCGCCATGGCCGCGATGGGCTTCTGCGAAGACTATCTGAGGCTGCCCCTGACGAGCATCGAGGAGCCGCATAGGCTCTTGTTGCTCGAGGCGATGAAGGAAGCGGGGATAGCGCTGAAATGAAGATAATCATCAACGGTGCCTGCGGACATATGGGGAGAGCGGTCGCCGCGGCTGCTGACGCCTCCGGGATCGCCGTCACCGCACTCGTCGACCCCTGCGCTCCCGCCGAAGATGGATATTTCAGAAATATCCGGGACTTCGCGGGCGACGCGGACGTCATAATCGATTTTTCCCACCATTCGGCGACGCCCGGGCTGTTGAGCTACGCGGCCGAGAGATCGATCCCGGTCGTTCTGGCGACCACGGGACATACTCCGGAGGAGCTTGAGGCGGTAAAGGAAGCGGCGGGATCGGTCGCCGTATTCAGATCGGCGAACATGTCGCTCGGAGTCGCGATCCTCGCCGGTCTGGCGAAAAAGGCCGCCGCGCTTATGCCCGACGCCGACGTCGAGATCGTCGAGACTCATCACAACCGGAAGCTCGACGCCCCGAGCGGGACCGCCCTCATGCTTGCCGAAGAGATAAAAAAGGCAAGGGACGGAGCCTTCGTGACCTGCGGACGGTCGGGGATGTCGCCGAGAAAGAAGGGCGAGATCGGCATAAGCTCTGTCCGCCGCGGCAACATAGTCGGTATCCACGAGATCATCTTCTCGACCGGCACCGAGAGCATCACGCTGAAGCACGAGGCCCACGACCGCGCCCTCTTCGCCGACGGCGCTCTGTCCGCCGCGCGCTTTCTCGCGGGAAAACCCGCGGGGCTCTACGGCATGAGCGATCTTGTCGCCGCGGAAGACTGAAAGAAGGCCCGAAGCAATACAGACCGGAATACGCGTCCGGAAATGAATACAGGGATGTTGGGAACAGGCACTGCGAGTTTTCAACATCCCTATTTTTTTATTTACTTTTTATATGAAATATGATATAATATTTTTTGATTGTGAATTTATCAAAAACGGCTATACAAGGAGAAAAATCGCAAATGGAAAACAAGTTCATCGTCGAGACCTCGGCCCGCCACATCCACCTCACCCCCGAAGCGGTGGAAGCCCTTTACGGCAAGGGAGCCGTCCTTGACATCAGGAAGATGCTCAGCCAGCCCGGACAGTTCGCCTGCTCCAACCCGAAGATCACCCTGGTCGGCCCGAAAGGGTCCCTCGCCGTCAGCGTGCTCGG